>CAYOAJ010000023.1:0-10295 GCA_964401895.1 uncultured Herbinix sp. | reverse complement strand
GTGTAATGGCTGGATACACATATGAAGATAATGTGACTTCAAATCGTTCATCAGTTATAGGTGCATATGGAGCAATAAGGTATGAGTATGTATATACTCCATTTTTAGGTTCATCTATGACATTACATATGTGGTCAGACGATGCTATATGTGCTGGTTCACTTACAATTGTGCCATAACATTATAGATATATGAAACGTTAGAAGTTGATGCAGTTTGAGTTTTTATTAGTAAATACAAATAATATAAATTAATATTGTGTAGAAGGGTAACCAATAATTGATTAGTAGACTTCCCACATTGCACAAATAGTTTGGTATAAGGATATCATTACTTTTCACATTTTTTAGATAATAGTCAGACATGGATAAGTATCTAAGTCTGGCTATTATTTTAATTGTCAGTATACTATTCAGTATTTTAGGTGCTCTCTATTCGTGAAGTATCAAGGCTTTCACTTCTAACTATTTTTCTTACAATTGTCAAAGACCGGGTATTGACTGAAATACAAAGTTTGGTTGCTAAATGCAAATTAAAAAGTATGTACAATCATTGAAAGTAGAAGAAAGTTGTTGTTTATTATTAAATTATTGACTAAAATGACTTACATTAGCTGGCTCCTAATGTTATTTGGCATGTAATATGCCAGACACACCTATTAATGGTTCTTGAGCAGAGTTACCTACATAGACATAGAAAGTTCCAGTTTGTAAATCTGTAAATTGAGCCTCTATTTGTGTTTCAGTAACCCCAGTAAATTGTTTCCACTCGATACCTTTGTACGAGCTGACATTATCGGATTCATTTAGGGCAACAAATATCTTTTCTCCTGATTCTACTGATGCGCTGATTTTATAAATAAGACCTTCTTTTAACTCAATTTTCCCAACACATACCACTTCGTTTGCTCCAATAGACTCAATTGAAAAGGGCATATCTTCTTCAGCAGTCAATGTTTTATCTTGTATATTTAATTCGCTACTAGTAGTTTCATCCATATTATCAATGGTTAATGATTCTGTACTTTTTGTCGGAAGTATTATATTATCGGCATCTGGTGTCCTTACTAAAGGGTTAATAGCAATGATTCCTCCTATTATGAAAACACCTAAAGCAATGAGAAAAAGAGTTATAGTACCTTTTCTTTTCGTTGGTTGTTTCATAAGTCTCTTCAAATGTGTTTTCATGGTTGTTCTCACCCCTCCATAATATTTTGCATCCTTAATTAAATCTGTTATTATTTTACTTTAAATACAATATGATGTCAAATCTGTTTTATTATCCTGTATACTTAATAATAACCTACTTTTTACTAATGTTTTATCTTTTTATTCTTTTCTCTGATCCCTTTATATTACAAGATATTAAGATATGAATCATTCACCAAATACTGCTTAGTCAACAAAACTTGGAGGATAACATGAATAAAAACATTATATTTTTTGATATAGATGGAACTATTTTAAGTCATAGGGATTTACTATATCTTATAGCACTAAAAAGGCAATAAAAGAAACACAGTACAATGTACAATGGTCATATGGCATTTATTAATACCAGCAGGACTTTATCTGAACTGGATAATGAAATATTGGATTTGATGGATATATCTGTGGATGTGCTACCTATATATCCTATGAAAATAACTTGCTTATGCCTTAAAGCACTATGGTATCAGTGTCGCAAGAAGTATCCTCTCAAAGATGGGTATATAGTCTATTGTATAAACATGGCATCCCCAAAACTAAAGAAACGATATTTCTCCTTAACTGCCTCTTCATATGCACTTAAGATATACTCTCTTTTTGAAAATGAAGATACAAGCATCATAAGTGTGGATTCAGGTAGGTGAAAATTCGTAATAAGCCCATCCATTATCTTAAAATTGTATCCTGGATAGATGAATATAGAGGTATCTCCACTGCCTGCTTGCACATAACCCTCCTCATCTGTAGATGATTCTAGGGTTCTGCAGCTAGTAGTTCCCACACAAATTATTCTACCACCATTTTTCTTTGTACTATTTATCTTATCTGCTTCTTCCTTAAGTATCTGATAATATTCAGAATGCATATGATGTTCTTCTACATTATCAACCTTAACAGGACGAAAAGTCCCAAGTCCTACATGTAGGGTAACATTTGCTATGGTTACTCCCTTGTCTTCAATCTTTTGTAATAATTCTTTTGTAAAATGTAAACCAGCGGTTGGAGCTGCAGCTGAACCTTCATGCTTAGCATATACTGTTTGATACCTGTTTTTATCCTTCAGCGTGTGAGTGATATATGGGGGTAATGGCATCTGACCTAATTTATCTAGAATTTCTTCAAAGATACCTTCATAGTAAAACTTAATATGCCTATTGCCATCCTTGCCTATCTTAAGCACTTCTCCAACTAATAAGCCTTCTCCAAAAGAAATTTTTGTTCCAGGTCTTGCTTTCTTGCCTGGCTTTACTAGGGTCTCCCAAACATCATCTTCTAGCCTTTTTAATAGTAAAATCTCAATCCTTGCCCCTGGAAGATCATTTGCTTGGCTTTTATTAATTTTCTCACCAAAAAGCCTAGCTGGAATTACCTTTGTATTATTTATAACTAGACAATCTCCCTTATGAAGATAGTCTATTATATTAGAAAAACTCTTATGGTCTACTTCACCTGTCTTCTTGTCTAAAAGCATAAGTCTAGAACTGGTCCTATCATCTAAAGGATCTTGTGCAATCAATTCTTCAGGTAAGTGGTAATAAAAATCCTTTGTGTTCATAAAAACTAATCTCCCTATCTAAGCTAAAACAATAAATCTGATTTTTTCTTTAATAAACGTGTACCATTAATAATCATAAAAATACCAGTTGCTAATCCAGCAATTATAAGAACTATCCCTAGAACTAAGTTCCACACTCCAACCGACTTCATTGTTTTGTATATCTTCTCCATCATATATATTCCTCCTTATAAGAAAATACAATATAGTTATCCTTCTATTATCTTAACATATACTGTCCTATTTCTTGGACCATCAAACTCTGTAAAATAAATTCCTTGCCATGTTCCTAGAAGTAATGCTCCCTCTTCAACTAGGATTGTTTCAGAAAAGCCCATCATACTGGATTTTATGTGTGCAGCTGAGTTGCCTTCATAATGGTGATAGTCATCAGATAAGGGAACAATCTTATCCAGCTCCATCAAAATATCTCTAACTACATCTGGGTCAGCATTTTCATTAATTGTAACTGCGGCTGTGGTATGAGGAATAAAAACATAGCATACTCCACGCTTAATTCCTCTTTCTTTAAGAATATTATTAACTTGTCTTGTAATATCAATCATACATGTATGTTCACTACTTGTCACCCTAAAAGAATAAACTTTACTCACTATACAACCTCCATCTAATCTACTAGGTCTTTCTTGACATCATTTTTCTACTATGATATATTATTTTACAGCGTATGTAGGCTCACAAAACTTTAAATTTATTTATAGAAAGGATTTTATATGGACAAGAAAAACCCAATTGTTACAATCAATATGAAGAGCGGGGATACTATTGAATTAGAGTTATATCCTGATATTGCCCCTAACACCGTTAATAATTTTATCTCATTAATAAACAAAGGTTTCTATAACGGATTGAAATTCCACAGAGTTATTCGTGGATTTATGCTTCAAGGAGGGGATCCAGAAGGAACTGGCATGGGTGGCCCTGGATACTCTATCAAGGGGGAATTCACCTATAATAATTTCGAAAACAACCTTAAGCATTCTGCTGGTGTTATCTCTATGGCCAGGTCCCAACACCCTAACTCAGCTGGTTCTCAATTCTTTATTATGCATAAAGATTCTCCACATCTTGATGGTTCCTATGCTAGCTTTGGTAAAGTTACCAAAGGTATGGACATCGTGGATAAAATAGCTGAAACTGAAACAAATTATTCAGACGACCCAATCCAAGCTCAAATTATGGAGACTGTTACTGTTGAAACATTTGGCATTGAATATCCTGAGCCGGAAAAAATGTAAAAGTTTTTATTCCAGACTTGAGATATAATCTATAAACTGTTGTGCGGTCCGGCCAGACTTTCCCCCGTGGAGTAATTCCCAGCGGCTGGCCGCTGACAATAGTTCTTCCTGAGGAAGCTGAATTCCTTGAGCCTTTGCAATACCCTTTACAATCTCCTGGTAGTCCTTATTAGATGGAGCGGAAAAGTTTATAGTTAAACCAAACCTATCTACCAAAGAAAGCTTTTCCTGCATAGTATCTGACCGATGGATTTCTCCATCCTTATCCATATCTGTCCTATCAGACCATGTCTCCCTAATTATATGCCTACGATTAGAAGTGGCATAGACTAGGACATTGTCTGGTTTTATCTCCAAACCACCTTCTATTATTGCTTTTAGATATTTGTATTCTATCTCAAACTCCTCAAAGGACAAATCATCCATATATATGATAAACTTATAATTTCTATTCTTTATCTGAGATGTAAGCCATATTAGATCCTTGAACTGATGCTTATATACCTCAATCATCCTAAGTCCATGTCCATAAAACTCATTCACAATTGCTTTGATGGTTGTAGATTTACCTGTGCCACTATCTCCATATAAGAGAACATTATTAGCCTTCTTGCCTTCAACAAAAGCCTTGGTGTTGTTATATATCTTTTGTTTTTGACTTTCATAACCAATCAGATCTGACAATCTTACCTCTTGAGTGTTAGTAATTGGCTCAATCTCATTTCTTTCACCTGTTTTACTTATGCGAAAGGCCTTGTTTAGCCCTAGCTTACCTACACCATACTTCTTATAGAAGTCTGTAACCTTGTCAAATATCTCATTCTCATCTTTAGCCTTATCAATCTCCTTAGATAATCCTCTTATCTTTTGGCTTATGTCTTTATTATATAGTCTTGAATCTTTTTTTATTGCCTTATAATTAGTAATATGGGTAAAAACCTTAATAGACAAAGATTTCTCAAGAGGTCCAAAATCATAATCAAAAAGCTTTTTAAAGATTATAAAATCTTCCTTAACCAAGTCATTAACTGTACCTTCCTTCACCCCAGAACTTTCACATAGAAGGCTAAAGGGATTCTCCTGATTAATAATTAAATATGTCAGATAATTGTGCCATAGATTTTCATCAAAACCATATATAGTGGCAAGTTCTAAGAGCTCATTAATTACTGTGTTAATGTCAGAAATAATATGAACCTTCTTTAAGTCAAAATCACTATCCTTACTTAAGCATTCACATTCCTTTATTGTCTCTGCAAGCCTTAGGACAAGGCTATCCTCATCTAGCTTTTTATATACCAGCAGTCTGGAAATCAAGCTGTACATTCTCTTCCTTCTTTCTCTTTTTTACATCCTATCAGGGGCTTCAATTCCTAACAAATCAACACATATTAGTAGTATGTTCTTAACAAGGGTGATTAAAGCAATCCATGACGCCCTCTTTTCTTCATCTTTCTCTGTAAGAATTTTATTATTATGATAGAAGCTATTAAATGCATTGGCAAGCTCATAAATATAATGACAAATCCTATGTGGTGCCATCTCTTCATAGGCTTGTGAAATCATCTCATTAAACCTAGCAAGTTCTAGCATAAGATCTACTTCATTGTCAGAATAAGCCGGAAGAATTTTTTGTTCCTTGCCTTCTATATCTTGCCCTTCTTCTTGCTTTTCTAATATAGACTTTATTCTTACAATAGTGTACAAGATATATGGTCCCGTATTCCCTTCAAAGGATGTAAATCTCTCTAAATCAAAAACGTAATCTTTGGATATCTGATTTGATAAATCACCGTATTTCAAGGCTGCAACTCCTACCTTATCAGCAACATCCTTGGCCTCATCTTTACCCATACTAGGATTTTCTTTCATCTTATTATAAACTTCATCAACTACATTATCAATTAGATATTCAAGACGCATAACCCCGCCTTCACGAGTCTTAAAAGGCTTACCGTCCTTCCCATTCATGGTTCCATATCCAACATGATCTAGAATAGTATCCTCTTTCACAAGCTTCGTCTTCCTTGCAGCCCTAAAAACCTGTTCAAAATGAAGTTCCTGTCTCTTGTCTGTAACGTAAATTATCTGATCAGGATCGTATAGCTCCATTCTCTCTATTATAGTTGCTAAATCAGTTGTCTGATATAAGGCTGCTCCATCTGATTTAAGAACTAGACATGGAGGTATCTCCTTAGTATCAGTATCTTCCTTAACATCTATTACTAATGCTCCATCACTAAGCCTAGTATAATTATTTTCTTTAAAATACTCTACCATGTCATCTATATAAGGGAGAGCATCACTTTCTTTCTTCCATAAATCAAAAGAAACATTTAAATCTTCATAAATCCTCTTAAGATCTGTTATAGACACATCTAGAATATGATTCCATATGGCATTGTAACCCCCATGTCCCTGTTGCAGTTTATAAGTAATCTCCTTAGCTTCTTCTAAAAACTCTGGGTTTTCTTTAGAGTATTCACTGGCTGTAGGATATATTTCTTCTAATTCTGAAATTGTAAAAGGAGCTTCACTAGGATAATCACCTGTGTATTGATCATCAAAATATACAAGGTCTCCCTTTCTCCTTTTTAGCTCTGCAATAACAAGTCCCATCTGAGTTCCCCAATCACCTAAATGAACATCTCCAATAACTTTATTGCCCTTAAAGCGTAAAATCCTCTTAATGCTTTCTCCTATGATTGCCGACCTCATATGACCAACATGCAATGGCTTTGCTATATTAGGTCCCCCATAATCTATAATAATAGTTCTTGGCTTCTCTTCCTTTTTAGACCCAAAGTCTTCAGAATTATCCATATCATTTAAGAAATCTGCTAAAAATTCTTCACTTAGATTTATATTTATAAAACCAGGTGGAAGAGCTGTGATTTCTTTAAAGATTTTTTTGTCTTTTAATAGTTCAACCACATCCTCTGCTATTTCAATTGGAGCCTTCCTATACTGTTTAGCGGCAGCCAGGGCTCCATTACATTGATATTGGCATAAATCTGGCCTGTTGGATAAGGTTACTATGCCGTACTTTGCCTCGTAACCAGCAGCCTCAAATCCCTTTTGAATTTCTTCAGTTATTATATTTACTATTGTTTTCATTTCGACCTCCAATTATATTCAACTTGATGAATACTTTAACATAATTAGTTAGACTTGTCATCTCTATTCTACCACAGGATATTTAAACAATTATAACATAAGTTTATTAGTCTTATTAACTCTTATAGGAGTTTTTGTGACTTTTCTTTAACTTTTATAAAGAAAGACTATGTTTTTTGTAGAATTTGTTGTATATTAGTATTATATATTAAATTACTAATATTAATAAATAAGTAAATTTAGTATTACATATTTTTACGAAAGGAGAAACATTATGTTCGTGCAGTACTTTGGGAATTACTTGGTAGAAAACAAATTAATTTCTCAGTCAGAGTATGAACTTATAATTAAAGAACAGGAAAATTCTCATGTTAAATTAGGGTTTATTGCTGTTGTTGAGAGATTATTAACAAAAAGACAAGCTGAGGAATTAAACGAGCTTCAAAAGACTAGGGATCAAAGATTTGGTGATCTTGCAATTGAAAAAGGTTACTTATTAGAAGAGGAAGTTAATTATCTTCTTAATATGCAAGGTAATCCTTATATGAAGTTTATCCAGACCTTAACTGAGGAATCCATTCTTTCAATGGATGCAATTGAAGAAGCTCTAAAGAACTTTAGTATAGATAGCAATTTTTCTTCTTCAGATCTGGATGATTTATTGTCTAACGACATTGATAGGATAATACCAGTTTTTGTCGATGTTGATGTTCCAATCCAAGGGGAATGTATAAGCCTATTTATTAGAAATATTATTAGGTTTATTGATAATAATATTATGCTTAAAAAAGCCTATACTACGAAGGAATATTCTTTTGGTAATTTAGCCTATCAAAAAGTTGTTGGGGATTATAATATTTTTGTTGGACTTGCCTCTAAGGATGATGAACTCCTCACAATTGCTAATCCTTTTGCAAGGGAAAACTTTAATGAAATGAATGAAGATTCCTTTGACTCCGTATGTGAGTTTATTAATTGTATTAACGGCTTATACGCTTCAAAATTAAGCTTAGAAGAAATCAATGTAGATATGACACCCCCCCTTTATAAGCAAAACAAGACGATTTCTTCTGATGAGATTTATGTGGTACCAATAGTTATTAACAATAAGCAATCTGACTTACTTTTTATATTAGATAGTACAGTTAATTTTAATTAGGGAGGTGTTATAATGGCTAAAATTTTAATTGTAGACGATTCAAAGACATCAAGGAAAATTCTCAGAGGAATTCTAGAAGAAAACGGACATGAAATAATAAGTGAAGCGGGCAATGGTAAGGAAGCTGTTAGTAAATACATAGAGTTAAAGCCAGATATTACTACCATGGATATTACTATGCCGGTTATGAACGGCCTAGATGCTCTGAAACAGATAGTTGATTACGATAAAAATGCTAAGGTAGTTATGATTACTGCGGCAGGCCAAAAAACAAAAATGGTAGACGCTGTAAAATACGGTGCATCTGACTTTCTAGCAAAACCTTTTGACTCTGACCAAATTATAGATATTATTAATAAAGTTTTATAATTAATATCTTTTGAAAATTATAACACCCCAAAACTCGATCTATAATCAAAGTTTTGGGGTGTTTTATTTACTAAACTTCTAAAACTCTTCCTCTGGTATTATAAATGCTGCTATAATATAAATAATAAGTCCTGCACCAAAGGAAATGAATGATCCAATAACCCAAATTAACCTTACTATCGTAGGATCAATATTTATATATTCTCCAATTCCTCCACAAACACCAGTAATCATTCTGTTTTTCAAAGAACGGTATAGTCTTTTTTCACTATTATTCCCTTCCATCCTATATCTCCTTTCACAACAAACAAAGTCATCTTTTCACAACTATTTTATGTATAGTATGATATATTTATAATTATATCATATGGTATTTTTTAGTCAATTAAAAGTATATTTAAAGGCTCATCATTTATAACTTTCTTTTTATATGTTATAATTCTTATTACACTTTTATTCAATATAAAACAATCTACAATAAAGGAGATTAATATATTATGGCTTTAGACGGTATTGTTATTGCAAATATTGTTCACGAACTTCGTGGCACTATTTTAAATGGTAGAATTAATAAAATTGCTCAACCAGAAAACGATGAACTTATTTTAACTATAAAAGGTCAATCTGATAGATATAGACTTCTACTTTCAGCTGGGGCAGGCTTGCCACTTATCTATCTTACTGATGAAACAAAAGCTAACCCTATAACTGCTCCCAATTTCTGCATGCTATTAAGAAAGCACCTTAATAATTCAAAGATAGTTGATATTTATCAGCCTAAGATGGAACGTATTGTTAACTTTAAGATAGAGCATTTTGATGAACTAGGGGACCTTTGTTATAAATATCTTATTATTGAACTTATGGGTAAGCATAGCAATATTATTTTCTGTGATGAGGATATGGTTATTATAGATTCCATAAAAAGGGTTAATCAATTTGTTAGCTCCATAAGGGAAGTACTTCCTGGTAAGAAGTATTTTGTAGTAGATAACTTTGATAAAGCTAACCCCTTTGACTTGGATTTTGATAACTTTAAAAATATAATCACTAATAAGTCTCAAACTATTGAAAAGGCCCTATATAGAGGAATTACAGGAATAAGCCCTCTAGTTGCAAACGAAGTCTGTTACAGGGCTTCCATTGATTCAGGAGATTCAACAGAGTCACTTACTGATGGAGCAATTCTGCACTTGTATCGTAATTTTGCAGCTTTAATTGATGACGTCAAAGAGGGCAACTTCAGTCCAAATATTATTAAAAAGGATGGTATTTCAGTAGAGTTCTCTAGTATAAAGCTTAGCTCCTATAACAATGATTACCTGATTGAGCCCTACACTTCCCCCTCAACAATGTTAGAAGACTATTACGCTTCTAAAAGTAATCATAATAGAATTCGCCAAAAGTCTTCCAACCTACGTAAAATTGTTAACAATCACTTTGAACGTACCCAGAAGAAATATGACCTTCAATTAAAACAACTTAAAGATACTGATAAAAGGGATAAGTTTAAACTTTATGGTGAACTAATTACTACTTATAGCTATGGCTTAGAAGCAGGAGCAAAGGAGCTTAAGGCACATAACTATTACACTGATGAGGAGATAATTATTCCCCTTGACCCTACT
>CAYOAJ010000022.1:0-15495 GCA_964401895.1 uncultured Herbinix sp. | reverse complement strand
TGATTTTACTAAATCAGAAGACAAGATGTTAATAGATGATTTTCTTTACTTATATGTAGGGTTATTAAACAGGGTTCCAGAAGAGGATAAGAAATTTAAAGATGAACTCTTATTTATTTTGGGTAAGGATATAAGTGATGATGGTAGGAACAGAATTGTGACGGATGAAGGTAAATATTATTATCTAGATGCTATGGATTATCAGATGTTTTTTATGAGTTCTGATGAGGAAGATCTAGGGGATGTAGCTAATGATCAAGAAACTGAGATTCAAGTGAAATCACGAAAGGTCGAAAAGCATCTAAATGAATATTATGATAAGGCAGTTCAGGCCGTAGTTTCAGGAGATGAAATCATTTATATTCATAATATATTTACAGATAAGATTGTTCTCAATAATGTATGGATTAAAGAGGGGTCAGGTACTAATTTAGATGTTTTCATTAATGGCATTGATAAAACCTTCCAAACAAAATCTAGCCTATCTCAAGATGTTGAAGAACTTGTAGGGGATATATCCATAGAAGATATGAAGGTAGTAGAAATCAGCGTAAAACCAGATACAATTCATGGGAAAGTACTGCAAACGGGTAAGGATTTTATTGAAGTAGAAGGCTACGGAAAGCTTTCTTTGGATGAAAACTTTAATATATATAAGCTTTATGGAGAACTGTCTATGGAACCTACCAGCAGTATCCTAGTAGGATATGAAAATACTACTTTTGTAGTGTCAAAAGGGATAATAAGTGCAGCCTTAATTGAAGAAAGCATTAGGGCAGAAAATATTAGAGTTCTTTTAAATGCTAGCGGATATAATGGATTTTATCATAATAAAGTAGAGTTTACTGCAGATACAGACTTTAAAATTACAATTAATGATGAAGAGAGTTTATATGAAGCTGGTGAAATTATAGAAGTAGGACCAGAAGATGAACTCTTATCAGAAGGAAGGATTATTATTGAAACCCTATCTGAAAGTGGTAGAATAGAGATTTTATCTATTAATCGGTCAGGTGGGACACCTAAGTATAGGGGAAGAGTTGAAGTGTCGGTGGAGGATGAGGGCTTATTGCTTATTAATGAGCTAGCCTTAGAAGAATATCTTTATGCAGTAGTTCCTAGTGAGATGCCAACCTACTATGGTATAGAGGCTTTAAAGGTGCAGGCGGTATGTGCTAGAAGCTATGCTTATCGTCATTTGCTTGCTAATTCTTTAAGTAGATATGGAGCCCATGTAGATGATAGTGTTTCTTACCAAGTATATAATAATATACCTGAGAATGAGGAATCTGTATTGGCGGTGAAGGACACTTATGGTAAGGTAATAGAATATGAAGGAGAGGTTATAACTGCATATTATTTCTCTACTTCCAGTGGTCACACTACTGCTGTAGAGGATGTATGGGTTGGTGGTAATGAAATATCATATTTAAGTGGTAGGCTATTAAGTGTAGATGGAGATAGTAAAGATGTAATCTCCCAAGCTGAAAATGAAAATAAATATATTAATCTAAAGGATGAAGAGAACTTTAGAGCCTTTATATTAGATGAAAAATATCAAACTTATGATAAGGAATTCAATTGGTATCGCTGGAATGTTACAATTGATTCAGAAAGTATAAAGAAGACACTAGACCAAAAGCTTGCTTCTAGATATGAGGCTAACCCAGATCTAATTCAGAGCTTGGTAAGTGGTTCTATAGATAGTGGTGATGCAGTGTTTGAGAGCAAGCCTGTAGAAACAATTGGGGACATTGTGGATATCTCTGTCCTAAAAAGAGGTCAAGGTGGAATAATTAAAGAACTTTTGATAGAGGGAACCAAGGAAACTATAAAGGTTATGACAGAATATAATATTAGACTCTTTTTGTCTCCTGTAGAGACTACGTTATATCGTAAAGATAAGAGTGGTGTAGATAATATGAGTTTATTACCTAGCGCATTCTTCTTTGTTGATAAGGATGGGGATAGTCAGGAAGCTGATACCTTTACATTAAGAGGTGGAGGATATGGCCATGGGGTTGGTATGAGTCAAAATGGTGTGAAAGGTATGGCGGACCTTGGTAAAGAGTATGAAGAGATAATTCCTTACTTCTATAAAGGAACAAAGTTAGCTTTTATTTATGAATAGAGACTTCTTTATTTTCTAGTGCAATATTGATTTCTGCTCCTATAAATAATATATACATACAGAAGTATAACCATAGTATAAATAATACTATAGCTGTAAGGCTTCCGTACATGGATGAGTAGTTTGAGAAGTTATCGATATAGAAGGAGAAGGCATAGGAAAAACCCATCCATCCTGCTGCAGAAACTATTGCACCAGGAAGTTGGTTAAGTATTTTAGACTTTCTATTTGGTATTACTGTATAGATAATTAGGAAAAACACTATTAGAACAATCAGACCCACTAAGGTTCTAAGGCTAATAATAAGCAAGGCTAAGTCTTTTAGAACAGTGAACCTATTAGTTATCCATAGGTATAATTGGTTACCAAAAACAAATAAAACAATGGTTCCAATAATCATAATAGCAAAAACTAAGGTATATATAGTTGCGGTGATCCTTAAAAAGAAATAATTTCTGCTTTCTTTAATTTCATATACAGAATTCAAGCCTCTTATAATGGCGATAAAGCCCTTACCAGCAGACCATAAGGTTGTAATGGCAGTTACTGAAATTAATGTTGCAGATAAAGATGACCTATAGATTTCATCTATAATAGATATAACCATAGAATTAATTCCAGTAGGAAGAGCCTGGTTAAAGATAGTCATAAGGGTGCTTCTTGTAAGGGGTGTATACTGTAAGAGACTTAGGAGAAGCATGGTAAAAGGGAAAAAAGAGACTATAATAAAAAGAGCAGCTTGGGCAGAGAAAGCTGAAATGTTATCATCCTTGATTTTTGTAATTATTAATTTTAATGAATTAAATATAGACTTTATCATTGTTCCCTCCGGCTGGACCTAGTTTTGTTTTCCGCAGTCCTATCTATGTTCATGGTATTCTTTCGTAAAAATATTATTCGCAATTAAAGCTTTGTTTATATTTTAACGTATTTCTTTTTATAGTCAAGTTATTATAATATACGTTAGAGATTATAGTCGATAGTTTGTATATAGGGGGATATTTCAAAGAAAAAATATCCTTGTAATTATTTAATATATAAGTTATCATGTAATAGGAAGAAACTATTATAAATGCACACATTGAAGCAATCTTTCGTAGAATGGAGGAATATTATGCTTAATTTTGAAGAAGAACTTGAGAAGTTTAAACCTAGCTTAGAAGTAGAGCAGGCAGAAGATGTGATTTATAATAATAATTTAACAGACATATCAGATATACTTAAAGAGTTAATAAATGAAAAAGAAGAAAACTAATTTATTAGATTTTCAGATTTTATTAAATTATTGAGATAAAACAGTCAGGTGGGATTTTATGAATTGCCCGAATTGTAAAAGCAATGTTTCAGATAAGATAAGGCGCTGTAACTTTTGTGGTGCCAATTTAACATTATATAAAAAGATACTTAGAACCTCCAACCTTTACTATAACACAGGACTTTCCAGGGCAAAGGTTAGAGATCTATCAGGAGCCATTACATTTTTAAAATACAGCCTAGAGCTTAACAAGGAAAATACTGAGGCTAGAAATTTATTAGGCTTAATTTATTTTGAAGTAGGGGAAACCGTAGCTGCCCTTAGTGAGTGGGTAATTAGTAAACATTTTAAATCAGAGGATAATGAAGCAGATAGATATATAGAAGCAATTCAATCCAACCCCACCTTATTAGACAATTTAAATCAAGCAGTAAAAAGATATAATAGGGCATTGCAGTTTGCAAACCAGGGAAGTGATGATTTAGCTACTATACAGCTTAAAAGGGTAGTTTCCTTAAATCCACGTTTTATAAAGGCCTATCAACTTCTTGCTCTTATATATATAAAGAATAAAGATTATGAGAGGGCAAAAAGGTATTTATATAAAGCTAATAAAATAGATGTATCTAATACAACGACCCTACGATATTTGAAAGCTATAACAGAAGATAAAGAAGTTGACAATTTAGAAGGATATAATAAGGAGGATGACTTTTCTTCTACTATTATTCCAGTTAGTAGCTACCAGGAAGACAAACCTAATATTATGGCCTTTGTAAATTTGGTTATTGGTATAATTCTTGGAGTAGCACTTATGGCTATTTTGGTAATACCATCAATGGATAAGAAAGAACCTACAGACCAATTGGGTATAGATATAGATTATGATAACATTCTTGTAAAGTATCAAGAACAGGAAGAATATATACGAACACTAGAAGAGGAAAAAAATCAATTAAATAGTCAGGCTGCCAATCTACAGGAACAAATAGATAATTTTGATGAAGTAGAAGATAGTCCTATATACAATGACTTTTTTATAGCCATTAATGTATATAATGAAGAGATGGAGAAGGCAGAAAGAGATAGGGATTACCTTGCAATAGCTGATCAACTATTAACTGTTGATGAAAACCTATATGAGCCTGCTGCCATAGATTTGATGAATTCCATGAAGGAAGAAGTGTATCCAATAGCCATAGATCATTATTATGACTTAGGACATAATTTATACAGTGATTCTAAATATGAGGAGTCATTAGAGCAATTTAAAAAGGCTCTTGAAATTGATTCAGACCATGTAGATTCATTGTATTTTACAGCAAGAGCATACCATAGGCTAGAAGATTATAATAATGCAGCTATATATTATGAACTTATAATAAATGACTTTCCAGACAGCAGAAGATTTAAAAATTCAGAAATATTTTTAGAAGAAATAGCTGAAGAATTACAATAGAATAAAACTATAAAACAACAAATGAGAAATTATTGAAAGACACTTAAGAAGAGATGAGAAATCATCTTAATTAGGTGTCTTTTTTTATAGAAAATGATTACTAGATAAGGAGGAAGTTTAACTAATGCAAGACAGGAAACAGTTAATTGAAAAAAAGGAAAGGGAGGGAGCGGGGTATGAAATTATACAAAGATGTTTGGTGATAAGATTGCAAGGAGATTTAGATCATCACAATGCATTACCTATTAGAAAAAAGGCGGACAAGCTTATAGACCGAAATAACATTAAACATATTATTTTTGATTTTACTGATACTAATTTTATGGATAGTGCAGGAATTGGAGTAATTATGGGTAGATATAAAAAGATAATATTTGCCGGGGGTAAAACTGTGGTTGCTAATGTTAATTACACTGTTGATAGGGTTTTTAACCTATCAGGCTTATATAAGATAATAGACAAATATGATTCGGTAGAAATGGCTATTAAAAGTCTGCAAAGGGTATAAGGAAAGGGGATAAGTATTAATGAATCAAACAAACGCAATGCAAATAGAATTTGAAAGTAGATCACAAAACGAAGCTTTTGCTAGGACTGTAGTTGCAGCCTTTGCGGCAAGTTTAGATCCAACAATCGAAGAATTAGCTGATTTAAAGACAGCTGTTTCAGAGGCGGTAACTAATTCAATAATTCATGCCTATGAAGATGTGATAGGGATTATCACTATAAGATGTAAGATATATGACAATGAAGTAATGATAGAGATTGAAGATCAAGGAGTAGGGATCAAGGATATTAAGAAGGCTTTGGAACCTTTGTATACAACAAGGCCAGAATTAGAAAGGTCTGGCATGGGATTTTCTTTTATGGAAGCTTTTATGGACGAGCTAGAAGTTGAATCAATATACAAAAAGGGGACCATAGTGAGGATGAAGAAAAAGGTGGGAAAGCCCAATATAGGCAGTAATTATGGTTGCCAAATAAAAAAGGAAGTAATTTAATCTCTAGCACTAGAGTTATGTCATAATTTAAAGAAGGGAGCTGAGTTTAATGTGGATACCCTAGAATTGATTAAATTAACCAAGGAAGGTAATAAAGAAGCAAGGGATAAGATTGTTAATGATAACGTAGGCTTGGTATGGAGTATAGTTAGAAGGTTTACAAATAGAGGCCATGAGATTGAAGACCTCTTCCAGATAGGCAGTATAGGATTAATTAAGGCTATTGATAAGTTTGATTTCTCTTATGGAGTTAAGTTTTCTACCTATGCTGTCCCTATGATTACGGGGGAGATAAAGAGATTTCTTAGGGACGATGGTATGATAAAGGTAAGTAGGTCTTTAAAGGAAACCGCCAGCAAGATTAGGGCGGTTAGAGAAAAATATAATAGTAAAGTTGGAAGAGATCCTACATTAGATGAGGTAGAAGAAGAATTGAATATAGATAGGGATATAATAGTAATGGCACTAGAAACGAGTTCCCAGGTAGAATCCCTATATAAAACAATTTATCAAGGTGATGGAAGTCCTATTTATTTAATTGACAAATTAACAGAGGCTGAGGACGAGGAAGAGAAGATAATTGACAATATCGCATTAGAGTCAATAATAGACTCCTTAGATGAAAAAGAACGAGAGATAATAAGACTAAGATACTTTAAAGATAGAACGCAAACAGATATAGCCAATGAGTTAGGCATCTCACAAGTGCAAGTATCAAGGTTGGAGAAAAAAATTCTAAAAACTATGAGAGATAAGCTTGGAGCATAAAATAAAAAATTCCAGTATAGATATTTATTTTATTAATACAATAATAGATATAAAATATATTAATGAAAGGCATCAGAAGACAAACTGATGCTTTTTTCATGGAAACAAATAATAAATTGGGGTGATCTAATGGTAAGGAAAAAAAGAATATTTTTTATTGCTCTTTTAGCAATTATTGTAGTTATGGGTTTGCTTTTATATGTTAGTTTTTTTGCTGGTGGAAAACCTACAGATTTTCAAGGAACATTGGTTTAGGCAGAAAAAATTTAGGATTATTTAATTGTAGGAAGAAGGTGTTCTTTAAATGAATAATAAGAAAAATATAAATGTTTCTGACGTTTTAAATGAAAAAGACAGTACAGTAAGAGGCGAATTTTATAATCAGTATGTAAATGATGTTACCCCAGCTTTCAGTGTTCCTAAGAATTGCTTTAAGGCTTTTCTAGTAGGGGGTCTTATCTGTACTATAGGTCAAGGCTTTATTAATTTATATACTTACCTAGGTGCTGGTGAGGAACAAGCCAAGGCTATGAATACATTAACTCTAGTATTCTTGGCCGTTATATTAACAGGCTTTGGTCTATATCAGAAACTTGCTAAATTTGGAGGTGCAGGTACTTTAGTTCCAATTACTGGTTTCGCTAACTCTGTTGCTGCATCTGCAATTGAATATAAAAAAGAAGGACAAGTCTTTGGGATAGGGTGTAAGATATTTGTTATAGCTGGGCCAGTTATTTTATATGGCGTTTTTTCCTCTTGGGTACTGGGTTTGATTTATTATATATTGAAACAGATTGGCATTGTATAAGGAGTTGATTTAATGGGGCAGAAAAATAATAACGATAAAAAGAACAGTCCTAAGATTGTTGGGAAACAAAGCTTAAGATTTGAAAATCCACTTTATATAATTGCAGCTTCTTCCGTTGCCGGTAAGAAAGAAGGGGAAGGTCCCTTTGGAAGTATGTTTGATATTGTAGAGGAAGATCATATGGTAGGTATGGAGACATGGGAGGAAGCAGAAAGCCAGCTAATGAAAAAAGCAGCGGAAAAGGCTATAGAAAAGGCTGGTTTATCTAATAGTGATATTAGATACATTATAGGGGGAGATCTTTTAGGACAATTAATAGGTACTTCATTTGGCATTGCAGACCTAGGGATACCAGTACTAGGTGTATTTGGTGCTTGTTCAACCATGGGAGAGGCAATGGGTGTTGGTTCAATTATTGTGGATGGGGGTTACGCGGACAAAATTATGGCTATTACATCGAGCCATTTTGCAGGAGCAGAAAAGCAATTTAGATTTCCCCTTGATTACGGTAATCAACGACCTTATTCAGCTTCCTGGACAGTAACAGGAAGTGGGGCGGTTATAATTTCAAAAGATAAGGGTGAGGATAAGTCTATTGCTAACGATGTAGTTGTAAGTGGAATAACAACTGGTAAAATAATAGATTTTGGAATTAAAGATCCTATGAATATGGGAGCTGCCATGGCACCAGCGGCATTTGATACTATAAAACAAAATCTAGAGGATATGAATTTAAAGCCTGATTATTACGATAAAATAATAACTGGTGATTTGGGTGATGTTGGTAGAAATATATTAATTGATATGCTTAGAGAAGAAAACTATAAAGTAGATAAAGATATAATTATGGACTGTGGAGTTGAAATATATGATAAAGATTCCCAAGATACACATGCAGGTGGTAGTGGATGTGCATGCTGTGCTATTACATTTACATCCTATGTAATGAAGCAACTGCGACAAAATAAATGGAAAAGGATTTTATTTGTTCCTACTGGAGCCTTGCTTTCTCAGGTGAGTTCTAATTTGGGACAAACAATTCCAGCCATTGCCCATGGAGTTGTGGTGGAATCCCTTGGATAGTTAATAAAGGAGAGAAAAAATGGATTTATTATCTTATGTAAAAGCTTTTTTAGTAGGAGGAAGCATTTGTGCCCTTAGTCAGATATTACTTGATAAAACCAAGCTTATGCCTGGTAGGGTTATGGTTATCTTAGTTTGTCTAGGTGTCCTTCTTGGAGCCCTTGGTATATATGAACCTTTTGCCAAATGGGCAGGTGCTGGGGCAGGTGTTCCCTTAACTGGTTTTGGTAATACTCTTTTTAAAGGAGTTAAGGATAGTATAGATAAAGAAGGTTTTATTGGACTTTTTAAGGGTGGGTTTACGGCATCATCTGTTGGAATATCTGCTGCTCTTATTTTTAGCTATATAGCATCTTGGTTTTTTGACCCTAAAATGAAAGAATAGCTTATCATAAAAAAACCCCTATGATAATTATTATATTTATAAATTATCATAGGGATTTAAGTGTTATAAATTAGCGTCTGCCATTTTGATTTAGTAAGTTATTTATAATTGATTGAAAGAAATCATCTTGGGATTCATTAAAGTCATCTTCATAACTATCATCATACCCATCAAAATAATTATCATAAAAATTAAAATTATTATTATCTTCCCTTGAAAAGCCTGTATGAATATCACAACTTTCTTTAGGCAAAATATGTGGGGTATCATCTGTGCTACCGGTTTCTTCCTTATTTAGGTAGACTGCAGTTTTTACGGAGCCTTCAGGACAAGCATTATTGGCAAGTGCATTGGAATCAGTACAAACTGTTGCTTTTATATGAACATCGCAGAATTCAGTTGGTTCTGTTCCCTTAGCAAAGTATTCAACTGTAGTTGTATTGCCTCCAAGGTATTGGTCGCATAGTCCATCAACAGCAAGTTTACCTGATTTAGTACAGACTTTAGCGGTAACAATTGAGTCTGGCATGGTAAATGATTTTGTTTCTAATTCCTTTCTTATATGAATCTGTTCCATAATAGTTCTCCATATAACCCTGCTATAGGATCTGTCAGATTGATAACGGTTATTATCATATCCAGACCAGATAGATGCTGTATAGTAAGGAGAGTATCCTGAGAACCAAAGGTCGTAGTAATCAGAAGTAGAACCAGTTTTGCCGGCAATAGGCATATTTATATTTTGCAGCCTTAAGGATTTACCTGTACCAATCTTAACTACGTCCTCCATTGCATTAGTTAATAACCAAGCAGTTGATTCTTTCATAACCTGCTCTCTTTTAGGAGTCTTCTCTAATAGAAGTTTACCGTCTTTGTCAAATATTTTTGTATAGAAAGATGGTTCGATATAAATTCCACCATTAGCTATTGCTGCATAGGCAGCAGTTAACTCTAAGTTAGTTACACCATCTGTTAATCCTCCAAGAGCAACTGATGGGGTAATATCAGATACTACTCGTCCATCTGCTTCTTTTCTTGATTCAACCAAGGTGGTAAATCCTATTTTTTTAAGATAATCAAATGCAACTTGAGGAGTAACATCAACAAAGGTTTTAACTGTTACTATATTCATGGAATTCCATATACCCTTTCTTAGGGTGCTTAAACCTTCATAATTCCTAGTAGAAGACCATTTTCTTACCTCTACATCTGTGCCAGGATAGTAGTATTTAGCATCATCCTGAACACTAGCCAGGGTCATGCCTGCTGAATCAAGGGCAGGAAGGTAGGCTGCCACAATCTTGAAAGTAGAGCCCGGTTGCCTTGTTGTATTAGTGGCTCGGTTTAAAGTACGGTTACCCATCTTTTCCCCTCTTCCACCAATAACGGCCACCACATGGCCAGAGTGCTGGTCCATAATAACTACAGAGGATTGGGGTTGTATTGTAAATGTAGCCCTTTCTCCTAGGATAATATCTCCTTCATCTATTACGGCCTCTTTAAAACCATCAATTTTATCCTGCATATCTTCCTTATCTAAAGTAAGTAGAGAAAATTTTCTACCGTCTTGATCTAAGTACAAGCCATCAGGATCCTTAAAGTCCTTATAAAAATCTAACAAGTCATTACCATGGTAATGAATAGTAGTTTCTTCTTCATCATTTTTTTGAATAGAAAGTGCATAAGTAAGTTCCCAAGCGGATACTCCCAAATCAGGAAAATATGATTCATCCGCGTAAACATCATCGCAAACTTCTTGAACTACAGGGTCCATGGTTGTATAAATAGACAAACCACCACTATATAGAAGATTGGAAGCTTGGGCTTGTGTATAACCTAGCTCAGATTGTAAATCTTCTAATACCTGTTCTATCAACTCGTCTACAAAATAACTATAATATGACTGGGAACTTGTCTTCTCATTTATTGTCTGTATGCGAGCATAGACATCATCTTCCATTGCATTATTATATTCATCTTGAGTGCAATATCCAAGTTCCAGCATTTTGTTAAGGATAGCCTCACGACGAACTGAATTATTCTTAGGGTTTGTAATTGGATTAAGGTGGACAGGAAGTTGTGTTACTGCTGCTATAACTGCCGCTTCTGACAAATTAATTTCTTGAACATCCTTATTGAAGTATCTTTTTGAAGCTGTTTGTACTCCATAGGTTCCAGCTCCTAAATTAATTGTATTTAAGTAATATTCAAGAATTTGGTCCTTGTCCAATTCATTTTCTAATTGTATTGCAAGATATTGTTCTTGGATTTTTCGCTTCACTTTGTCCATAAACTTAGGTTCCCTGCCCCCATCAAAGACCTGGTTTTTAATAAGTTGCTGAGTAATTGTACTAGCTCCAGCAAAATCTCCTTCTTGAATTACTTTAAATAAAACTCTAAATATACCTCTTACATCAATTCCATTATGTTCATAAAAACGCTCATCTTCAATAGAGATAAAAGCTTTTTGCAGTACGTTAGGAATATTATCAATAGTTACATAATTACGATTTGAGTGGGCTCCTACTAGTCGTTCTATAGCATTACCATCTTTATCGTAAACATAAGTTGCTAGTTCTTTAGGGACAACATCAATGTGAGATATATCAGGTGCACTATCTACTAAG
Source organism: uncultured Herbinix sp. (assembly GCA_964401895.1). Lineage (GTDB taxonomy): Bacteria > Bacillota > Clostridia > Lachnospirales > Lachnospiraceae > Mobilitalea. Next base: position 3,978 of record CAYOAJ010000022.1, on the reverse strand, counting down.
CCATTGATATAGCCTAAGAATGCATTGGCGCCAACGATAACAAGAAAAGCGATAAAAGCTATAAAAACACGAAAGATAGTTACTCTTGTTTTGGAAGAAAGCTTCCTTGACGTTGACTTAATATATTGTTGTTTATCTTGTAATCCTTTTTTACTATAGTCCATAATTACCTCCAAACTGAACCTATAGATGCTATTATAACAAATTAGGTAAGTGAATTAAAGTAAAAGATAATATATATAATTATAAACACATAAAAGGACAAGTAGCCATTAATTAATAATTACAAATTATTAAGAAGTTATTAATAAACTTCCAATATTGATAGGGAAAAATGTTGGATTACAGAGAATAGTACATGAAAGATGGGCATCTGTCGAAATAAATAGAACAGAAAAGCTTATTGCGTTACATTTTACTTTAAAAATATCAATTTTAAGTGTATAATAAAAAATGTAAGTAATTATCAGTTAATTCATATTTAATAGGGGGTATTAAAAATGAAGAAAGTAAAGGTTTTATTTTCTAATGAACTTACATTGGAAGATGAAAGAAGAATCAAGTTAGATTACTATCTAACTGAATGTTGCACTGAGGATGAGCAATCGAAAGCTTATTATGGAGTTGGAATTAACAAGCATTTGAATGGTGCAACTGAATCGGAGGAGGTTCTTGGTATTTCATATTCCAAAGACAGAGTTATGACACTTATTAAAAAGCTATTTCAGAACACGGTCACTCCAATATCAATGATTGGAATACTTGATGATCTAATTAGTGAAGAGTCATATACATAATTTTGGGGGGCATTACATGTAAGATGACTGTATCAGAAGAGATGTACTTTGTTATCAGAAGTAGCAAAGTAGGTCTCTTTTATTTTGTCAATATTAGCATGGCCACTAGTAAGATCTGTAACTTTATCAATAAAATCTTCTATCTTGTCCTGGCCTATTATAAGATTAATAGTAACGATATCAGTAAATTCAGAATTAATAACAGGAATTGATGCTTGACCGATTAGATGTTGAATCTTACCTACGTAAGTATAATCCGTTGTAAGCTTTACACGAATACCAGGTTCCTTGGTGATAATCTTACTATTATTAAGACCTTCTATAGTTGCTGATTGATAAGATTTTACAAGGCCGCCAGTTCCTAGTAATGTTCCTCCAAAGTAACGAGTAACTACTACCACAAGGTTATAAAGCTCTTTGGATAATAGTACGTCAAGCATAGGTTTACCTGCAGTTTGGCTAGGTTCACCATCGTCAGAAAAGCGCATAATAGGGTTTGTATTACCTATTACATAGGCATAGCAGTTGTGACGGGCATCCCAATATTTTTTCTTAACATCCTCTATAATAGCAAGAGCCTCTTCTTCAGTTTGTGCTGGCTCTACTGTAGCAATAAATCTTGATTTTTTCATAAAATATTCCCCAGTTCCCCCTTGGAATATTGTGTCATAAGCTTTTAATTTATTCATAAATTGTGACCTCCATCTTTTGTAAAGTCTGCTGATAGTATGCTTATTATAGCAAGAAGATAGGGTCACTGCAATGTTGGAAATGGATATAATCTATTCACATTTGCCAGGAAGAATAGTATAATACATTTATCAAGAAACTAATAGAAAAATTGAGAAAGGTGGTTTCATGGACTTATTTGATTACATGAGAGACAATACAATGAAGAAAGAGGCTCCCTTAGCTTCTCGTATGAGACCAGATAATTTAGATGAAGTGGTGGGGCAGAAACATATTATTGGTAAGGACAAGCTACTTTACCGTGCCATTCAAGCGGACAAACTAAGTTCAGTTATATTCTATGGACCTCCTGGGACAGGCAAAACTACTCTTGCAAAAGTAATAGCCAGCACAACTAGTTCGGTTTTTAAGCAGATAAATGCAACATCTTCTGGTAAAAAGAATATGCAAGAAGCAGTTGCTGAAGCTAAAGATAACTTAGGTATGTATGGTAAGAAGACAATTTTATTTATAGATGAGATTCATAGATTTAATAAAGCCCAGCAAGACTACCTTCTTCCTTATGTGGAGGATGGGACTATTATCTTAATAGGAGCAACCACAGAAAATCCTTATTTTGAGGTGAATTCTGCTCTCCTATCAAGGTCTAATATCTTTCAGCTAAAACCTCTTGAAAGTGACGATATTAAGATACTTATAGAAAGAGCTATAAGTGATGTGGAAAAGGGTATGGGTGTCTATAAAGCAACTATAGATGATGAAGCGAAAGACTTTCTAGCTAACATGGCTAATGGGGATGCTAGGGCAGCTTTAAATGCTATCGAACTTGGAGTATTAACAACTGAGAGGGCCGAGGATGGCTATATTCACATAACCCTGGACGTAGCAGCAGAATGCATACAAAAGAGAGCTATAAAATACGATAAAGACGGAGATAACCACTACGATACAATCTCAGCATTTATAAAAAGTATGCGAGGTTCTGATCCAGATGCTGCCATATACTACCTAGCAAGAATGTTATATGCCGGAGAAGATATTAAATTCATAGCTAGAAGAATTATGATTTGTGCAGCAGAAGATGTATCCAATGCTGACCCAATGGCTTTAGTGGTAGCAACTGCTGCGGCTTCTTCCGTTGAGAGAATAGGAATGCCAGAGGCGCAGATAATCTTGGCCCAGGCGGTAGCATATGTGGCCAGTGCACCAAAAAGTAATTCAGCAGTATCTGCAATAGAAGAAGCTATGAAGCTTGTATCAGAAGAAGAGACATCTTCAATTCCTTCTTATCTATTAGATACCCATTACAAGGGAGCGGCTAAGCTAGGACATGGGATTGGCTATAAATATGCCCATGATTACAAGAATAATTATGTGAAACAACAATACCTACCAGATGAAATTAAGGATAGGATCTTTTATAAGCCTTCTGATAATGGCTATGAGAAGAAGATTAAGGAGCATTTTAAGAAAATTAAAGAAGAGGCCCAGTAGATCAATCTTCTTTATTAGAAGGGGCCTCGTCTTCATCATCATACTTATGGTGTACCCGCCTATAAACTGTAACAAAAATGTATATCATAATTGGTATAATAACTACAAGAAACATACTTGCCATAAATAGGCCGAAGTTCTTGGAGAAAATTGCAATTAAGATAGAGATAAGAGGCAAGGATACAAGGACAATAATGCCTATAATGGCAAGAATCCTTTTAATTTTATCTTTATTCATGATAGTTTCCTTTCTTTAAATAACTAGATAATAACATTATAAATAATAGCTTGCCAGTATGCAAGATTATCTAAGAGAAAGAAAGGGACTATCAGCTATAGTGAACCGCCATAGATAGTCTTTTGCTTCTTTTGCATAATCTATATTAATTCTTTTTGATCTTTCAATAGTGAAAAGTTCTTTATTTTCAGGCCTCTCTAGATATAATTGGTCTCCTGTTAGATCCATTCCATTATGCTCCTTTGTAATGCCCATGGCAGAGCATAATTTGCCAGGCCCATTACAAAAGTCTACTAGTTTTCTTCCTATACGTCTTTTTTTCATAATATCAATTCCTTCCAAGGGTTCCAATGCCCGAATTAAAACTGCTTCGGGAATATTAATATCATTATTAACAATATTCATACAGTAATACATACCATAAATCAGATACACATAGGCATGGCCAGCATCTCCAAATATAACCTGGGTTCTTCCTGTTGGCTTTCCACTATAAGAATGGGCAGCAGGATCCTTGGTGCCCATATAGGCTTCTACTTCTACGATTTTTCCTTTTAATATTCCCTCCTTAGTATTGTGAACAAGGGTTAAGCCTAGGAGGTCAGGGGCTACTTCCAAACCACTTCTTTGATAAAATTCTTTTGATATTTTCATATAGACTCCTTTTGTGCCTGTAATATTAAACCATAATACAATAAAATAGTTTATAAAATATTTTCTATGGGGATGGATGGTTTCTCGTATACACTATAAAAGAAT
>CAYOAJ010000021.1:0-16025 GCA_964401895.1 uncultured Herbinix sp. | reverse complement strand
ATCTGCCAGCTTCTCATGTATTATCTTAGAGTAACTATGTCCTAATTTTTCTCCAATTAATCCGTATCTCATAATAATCTCTTCCTTCTAAATTTATTTTAAAAAATTTATTAGTTAGTTAAAAGCATAATACACAGAGGATTCTTTTGCAATACTTGTCCCATTATTATTTAAAACTTTATCCTATTTGGAATAATTTTTATATGTGAGAATATATTTTATAAAGAATGAGGATAAGCCCTCAGACTATAAAATAATTATAAAAGTAGGTGATTTTATGACTTCTATGGAAGAACTACTTAAAATTTTTTCCTTAAAACTTAGGACAATCCTTAAGAATGTAAAAATAAAATATGATGATCTACAAGAAATCCGTCTAAGAATTAATTCACCTCTTCTTATAATTTATGAGAATATGGAATACTTTATCACTGAGTATGGAGAGTTAAGCGTAAATCCTTATAGCGGGATTATTGTTACTGATAATGAAATCCGTGAAACCATGGAGTACATAAGTAATTATTCTTTATACGCTTTTGAAGATGAGATTAGGCAAGGCTTTATCACCATAGCTGGAGGACATCGGATTGGAATTGCTGGAAAAATCATTGTAGAAGACAATAATATTAAGGGAATGAAGCATATCTCTTTTATAAATGTTCGTTTGGCCCATCAGGTAAAGGGCTGTGCTGATCCTGTACTTCCTTATATTATAGATAAAGAAAATCAAGACATTTACCATACCCTTATTATCTCTCCTCCTCGATGCGGAAAGACAACCCTTTTAAGAGATCTAATAAGGCAATTATCAGATGGTAATGAATATATGCCAGGGATGTCTATTGGTGTTGTGGACGAGCGTTCTGAAATTGGAGCTTGTTATATGGGAAGTCCTCAAAATGATTTAGGAATGAGGACAGATGTGCTTGACTGTTGCCCCAAAGCAAAGGGGATGATGATGCTTATCCGGTCCATGTCTCCTGAAATTATAGCGGTGGATGAAATCGGTTCTAAAGAAGATCTAGAGGCAATAGACTATGTCATCGGTTGTGGTTGTAAATTAATTGCAAGTGTCCACGGTAGTTCCATTGATGATATAAGAGAAAAACCCCTACTAGGGGAATTGGTTGACAAGAAGCTCTTTGAAAGGTATGTGATACTGAATAACATTTCCCAGGTTGGCCATTTACATAGGATCTATGATTCCAATGGGGAAATTATATACAGGGACTAAGATAGGGGGCAAATATATGCTTTTGATAAAGCTTATTGGTTGTGTGCTAGTAATAATATCTACCACAGGCATGGGACTTTTTTTTAGTGGGGAACTGAAAAGCAGGCTTGAGGACTTGAAGGAATTAAAAAAGATAATTATCCTCCTTCGAGGAGATATACGTTATGCAAGAACGCCATTACCTGAAGCAATCGGCTCCATAGGCAGGAGACATGAGGGTTCTTACAAAACATTTTTAGAAAATGTATCTCTTAGCTTACATGAACTATCAGGACAAACATTTGCCCAGGTATGGAAGAGGGCAGTTGAAGAAGATTTACAAGAAACATCACTAGTAAAGAAGGACAAGTTAGATCTAATACAGTTTGGGGAAAACATTGGCTATCTTGATAAAGATATGCAGATGAATACTTTGGATTTATATATAACACAATTGGAAGCGGAAATTATAGAGCTTACTGGAAATCTTAAGGAGAAAACTTATCTTTACAATACCTTAGGTCTCATGGCAGGAATTTTTATATCTATTGTGTTGTTCTAAGGACATGGGGGTTAATATGGATTACAATCTGATTTTAAAAATTGCTCTTGTAGGAATATTAGTATCAATACTAAATACTATTCTAAAACAAACAGGTAGAGAAGAGCTGGCCTTTTTCACCAGTCTAGCTGGATTGCTTTTGGTCTTGTTTTGGTTACTACCTTATATTACGGAATTATTTATAACAATTGAAAGACTTTTCAGTCTCTTTAATTAAAGTCTTATGCAGGAGGAAGTATGATTAAAACAGCTATTTTTGGTTTAATGGCAATTTTCTTAGCAATTATATTTAAGAAAAGTAAAGAGGAATTCTCCTTATATATTAATATTGCTGCCTGTTTAATTATAGTCTTTGCAGGGGTTAATAAACTGGAGATTGTCTTAGATGCTATAAAGCAGTTGCAAGGTTTCATCCAAATTAATAAGGCTTACATAGGAATCTTAGTAAAGGTAATCGGTATAACTTATGTTACGGAGTTTACATCTTCATTATGTAAGGATTCTGGCTACCAGGCAATTGCAGACCAGATTGAACTAGTAGGTAAACTAACAATTATAGCAATTAGTATGCCCATATTATTGGCTTTGCTTGAAACCATCAATAGTTTCTTGGAAGCATAAATAATAGGCATAGTATGAGGGGATGAGAAAAATGAATTGGAAGAAAAGAAAGGACAAGCATTTCTTCAAAATCATATTAAAATTATTACTTTTTCTTATGTTCTTGTACCTGCTACCTAGTAAGCAAGCAGCAGCAAGTACTATGGGCTTTAGTGAAATTGATTATTCAGAGATACAAGAAGTATTAGATGAGATTATGGATTATGACAATAATATAAAATTCGGAGATTATGTAGATAGAATTATAAGTGGGGAAGAACCTTTTTCTATAGTAGCAATAGCAGAAAATCTGATAGAAGGTATAAAAGCTGAGGTGAGGGCTAATATCACAATGTTTGCACAGATATTATCAATAGCACTTTTTGCAGCCGTATTTACAAATCTATCAATGGCTTTTAAAAATAATCAGGTTTCTGAAACAGGATATTATATAACCTATCTTCTTTTATTTGCCTTAATTATGAGTTCTTTTGTGGTGGCGTCTATAACTGCCTCCAATGTAATTACAAAAGTACTTAATTTTATGAAAGTTCTAGTTCCATCTTATTCACTATCAATTGGCTTTTGTTCAGGAACTGGATCTTCTCTCATTTATTATGAATTTGCCTTAATACTTATTAGCTTGGCAGAATTTATTATTATAAAAGTAGTAATACCTCTTATTAATTTTTATATGTTAATAGTCCTTGCAAATAATTTATCAAAAGAGGATATGCTATCAAGACTAGCAGCTTTATTAGAAAGTGTAATTGGCTGGATTTTAAAATCCCTTTTGGCAGCAGTGATTGGTATGCAAGCAATTCAAGGATTGATAACGCCTGTAATAGATGAGATAAAAAGATCTTCACTTTTAAAGGCATCTGAAACATTACCAGGAATTGGAGTTGCATTTGGAGGTTTAGCAGAGACGGTCCTTAGTGCAGGGGTATTACTTAAAAACTCTATAGGAGTAGCAGGACTTATAGTTATAGTAGTTATTTGCGCTCTTCCAACAATTAAAATTCTAGTTATTGCATTAATATATAAATTTACTGCTGCTATCCTACAGCCTGTATCTGATAAAAGGATTGTTGACTGTATTGGAGGTTCAGCAAAATCCACAGGGCTACTGTTACGTACTATCCTTATAGCTGCAGTCCTATTCATGTTATCAATAACCATAGTAGCAGTATCAACTAGTACTGTTATATAAGGAAAGGGGTTTTATATGAATATAATATCTAACTGGATAAAGAATATTGTTATTTATATGATACTTAATACAATCATAATGAATCTGCTAGGGAATAGCCGTTATAAAAAATATGTAAGTATAGTCTCAGGCTTGATTCTTGTAATGATTGTAATAACCCCTCTGCTTAAAATTCTTCATCTAGATGACGAGCTTGATTATAATATTAGGTCAAAAGAATTTGCTGTAGAGGCTGCTGATTTCAAAAACAGCCTTAGTCTTATGGAAAAGAGTAAAATTGATTTGATATTTAAAGACTATAAGGAGAAAATGCAAAGTCAAGTAGAGGAAATAGCTTGGTCCCAAGAGCTGTATCTAGTGACATGCAATATAGACTTAGATAATGATCCAGATAGTGAAGGCTTTGGCGAGATAATAAGTATGGATCTTGTGCTTTCAGAAAAGCTTATATCAGAAGGTGTAGACCATAGAGAAAGAATAATTATAGAAGAAGTTAGAATAGCTAGAATAAAGCCTAATGAGAAGAATGATATAGATTTTCAAGAGAAGCTTTATTCCCCAGCTGAAATAAAGATGAAAATTAAATTATCTGACTTCTATAATATTCCCACAGATAATATAAATATTAGTATAGAAAGGGATGGATAGTATTATGGAGAAAAAGAAAATATCCCTAAAAGAAATAGGCCTTCCAAAACTGGCCCTGATTTTCGCTTGTGGAATAATGCTTATATTAATATCATTTTTTGAGATGTTTCCTTATGATAGATCTAGTAATAAGGAGGAGAAGACAGAAAGTTTACATGAAAATAAATCCCAAGAAGAAAAAGCTACGAATATGACAGGCTACAGTGAGAATACCTATATAGAAGAAATGGAAAGTAAATTTGAAAATATTTTGAGAAAGGTATCTGGTATTGGGGATGTGGAAGTGATGCTAAGGCTTAAGGCTTCCTCAGAGCAAATCATATTGAAGGATAAACCTTATACTCAAGAAGGATTAAATGAAAGTGATAGGGAGGGCGGAAGTAGAGTAAATAATAAAGTTGATCGAGAGGACAGTACCGTTTTAACCACTGATAAGGATGGTAAGACAGTGCCCTACATAATACAAGAAGTAGAACCACAGATAGAAGGAGTCGTAGTTATTGCTGAAGGCGGAGATAATGTAGATATTATAAGTGATATTATGGAAGCCGCAGAAGTATTATTTGATGTACCTGCGCATAAAGTTAAAGTAATGAAGATGGGTAATGAAGTAAAATGATTAGGAGGTTTAAGATGAAAAATATATTTAAAAAAAATCAGATTATTATTACAGCATTAGCTATTATGATTGTAATTGCAGGATATCTGAGCTTTACTAATGATGATGTACCAGGGGAGCCAGATACGCTATCAACAAGTAATCCAGATGTTGAGGATGTCATAGGATTAGATGGGTTAGAAGTTGTACAAAATGCAAATTCAGATACAGAAAATAATACAGATAACCCAGATGCAACAATAACCCCAGATGTTGGTGTAACAGAATTGACAGATGAAGAGGATGAAGATAACGAAGACGATGAGGATGAGACAGAGGAAACTGGGCCAGCTAATATAGGAGAGGACATTAGAGAACTGGGTGATATATCAGACGATGACATATTAAAAGTAGCAATAGATGTAACAGACAGTGGGCAACTTGACCTAAATGATGATGCAGCTCCTGGGGAGGCAGTACTTGTTTCCACTGTTATAGACCAAAGCTACTTTATATCTAACAAGGTTGATAGGGAGCAGATGAGATCAAGAAACAGAAATACCCTTCTTGAAATGATAGAAAATCCTTCTGTGGATGAATCATTGAAAAAGGACTATACAAACAAGTTAATTGAATTAACGGAAATATCAGAAAAGGAAAAGGCAACAGAGATATTGCTAGGAGCTAGGGGGTTTGACGATGCTCTTGTAGTAATAAATGAAGGGAAAGCAGATGTAATCATTAATACACCCTCCTTGTCAGATCAACAACTAGCAATTATTGAAAGTGTAGTCAAAGACAAGACGGATTTCCAAATAGAAGACATAACAATTGTTCCTGTAGTAACTCAAGAATAGGTAGTTTATTTATTAATATTGCAAAAGTTTTCATATTTGTTATAATACTAGTAGTGTAAAGAAAATATGAAGACAATTAATATATTAGAATAAGAGAACCTAGGAGGTATTTACCGTGAATAAGGATACGGAAATCAGGAACACATATAAGATACATGAGAATGGCGATATTGGTGAAGTGCAGATTGCTGATGAGGTTGTTGCTTCTATTGCTGGGCTTGCTGCAAAGGAAGTGGAAGGTGTATCTACAAGTAGTGGTGTGACTGGAGAATGGACAGAGAAGTTAGGTAAGAAGAATTTGTCTAAGGGAGTTAAAGTTCAAGTTGATTTAGATACAGTAATGGTAGATATGGCTTTAATTTTAGACTACGGCTTTCCTATACCAGAGACAGCAAAACAAGTGCAAGAGAAGGTTAAAAAAGCAATTGAGAATATGACTGGACTTATGGTTAATGAGGTTAATATTAGAATTGCAGGAGTTAACATTATAAAAGAATAGTGATATGTTAATTATTGAACAGACAATGACAAGTAAAATGGTTGTCATTGTCTGTTTTTGTAATTGATATTTTGGGAAAGATTTAATACAATAGTTATAGTTACCGTGTTTATTGTATAATTTAATTTAGGAGGAGCCTAAAGTGACAAGAAGAGAGATAAGAGAACACGTTTTTCTGATTCTGTTTCGCAAGGATTTTCATAATGATGCCGAGTTGAATGAACAAAAAGAATTATATATAAGTAATCTACCAGAGCCAACAATGGAAGAAAATATTTTATTAGCAGAACGATTTCAGGCAATTATAGATAATATAGATAATATCGATAAATTAATATCAGAAGCATCCACTGGTTGGAAGTTAAGTCGAATGGGAAAGGTAGAATTAACAATTCTTAGGCTTGCAGTTTATGAGATGCGTTATGACGATGATATACCTGTTAAAGTGGCTATAAATGAAGCTGTGGAGATAGCCAAAAAGTACGGAGGAGACAACACTCCTGCATTTATCAACGGAATCTTAGCCAAGTTAGTATAAGTATTGGATTATAGACAAGGAGAAGTAGATGAATCAAGCTTATTCAGTAACCGAGATTAATCAATATATCAAGAATAAATTCATTAGAGATGGTTTCCTAAGCCGATTATATGTAAAAGGAGAAGTGTCTAATTGCACATACCATGGTTCTGGACATATATATTTCACCTTGAAGGATAGTGGAGGTCAGCTGTCTTGTGTTATGTTTGCTGGCCAAAGAAAAGGCCTTAAGTTCCGCTTAGAAGAAGGACAAGGAGTAATTGTTCTTGGAAATATTTCTGTCTATGAAATATCAGGTCGTTATCAGCTTTACGCCAGTGAGATTTTACTTGACGGACAAGGCTTATTGTATGAGCAATTTGAAAAGCTAAAAGTAAAGTTGGAAAAAGAAGGTCTTTTTGATAGTGAACATAAAAAGCCTATTCCAGCTTATCCCCAAAAGGTTGGTATTGTAACAGCCTCTACAGGAGCAGCTATCCAAGACATGGTTAACATATCTAATAGAAGGAACCCTTATGTTCAACTAATACTATATCCATCATTAGTTCAAGGTGAGGGGTCAGCAGCTAATATAGCTAAGGGAATTGAGATACTTGATAAGATGAACCTAGATACAATTATTATAGGTAGGGGTGGAGGTTCTATAGAAGATTTATGGGCCTTTAATGAAGAAGTCCTTGCTAGAGCCATTTATTCATGTAATACTCCTATTGTGTCAGCAGTAGGTCATGAAACAGATGTGACTATAGCTGATTATGTGGCAGATCTTAGGGCAGCAACCCCATCTGCAGCAGCTGAACTTGTGATTAACGATTATAGACTTTATATAAACAAAATAGAAGACTTAAGCCGGGATCTTAGAAATATAATGACCCATAAGATTAACTATTATAAGTCAGATTTAAATCAATATAAATTAAGACTCTTTTATGGAAGTCCAAGTTACCAGTTAAAGGAGAAGAGGCAGCGACTAATAGATATAGAGGAAAGACTGCATAATAATATTAATCAGAAAATAAAATTACAAAGACATAGACTAGAAGTTTTAATTACAAAAATAGAAGGCCTATCTCCTGTATCAAAATTAAGTAAGGGATATGCAATGGTAGTAGGAGAAGATGAAAAGCCTATTCGTAGTGTTGATAATGTAAGAAAAGATGAACTTCTTACTATATCTCTCTTAGATGGGGATATATATGCTAGAATAGAAGACAAAGAGAAAATATCCAGGGAAAAGAACCTATAAAAATCATATAATAGAATCAAGGAGGAAGAGATGTCAGAAAAAGATAAAAAGCAAGATTTTAAATTGGAAGAAGCCTTTGAGAAGTTAGATGTAATTGTAGAAGAGTTAGAGAAAGCTGACATTAGCCTAGAGAAATCCTCTAGCCTATATCAAGAAGGGATGAAGCTTTTAAAAGCATGTAATGACACCATAGATAAAGTGGAAAAGGAATTAATAGTTTTGAATGAAGATGGAGAAAGCGATGAACTTTGATATAGAAATAAATTATAAAGTAAAGAATATAGAAAAGATCTTAGAGAAATATTTGCCAGAAGAAGAAGGATATCAAAAGACATTAATGGAAGCTATGAATTATAGTCTTATGGCAGGTGGCAAGCGTCTAAGACCTATGTTAATGGAGGAAGCATTTAATCTTTTTGGAGGAAAGAACAGGCTGTTATTAGAGCCCTTTATGGCTGCTATAGAGATGATTCATAATTATAGCTTGGTTCATGATGATCTTCCAGCAATGGACAATGATGAGTATAGAAGGGGTAAAAAGACGACCCATGTTGTTTATGGAGAGGCTATGGCTATCCTAGCAGGGGATGGATTACTTAACTATGCCTTTGAAACAGCACTAAAGTCTTTTTCAAATATTAAACCTGATGAAGATGATGCCTTAGATTCCTATCAGAAGATTACATATGCCATGAACATACTTGCTAATAAGGCAGGAATATATGGTATGATAGGGGGACAGGTTGTAGATGTTCAGGATGAACAAGGTGAAGGTGAAGTGACTAGTGATAGGTCACGATTGGACTTTATAAATGAACACAAGACAGCCGCACTTATAGAAGCTTCTATGATGATAGGAGCTATACTTGCAGGGGCAAACAATGAAGAAATAGATAAAATAGAGAAAATAGCAAAAGGAATTGGTCTGTCTTTTCAAATTCGTGATGATATATTAGATGTTACTAGTAGTGAAGAGGTTTTAGGAAAGCCAGTTGGTAGTGATAAAGATAATAATAAAACCACATATGTTACCCTAATGGGTGTTGATGCTGCCAGTAAAGAGGTAGATAGGATTTCCAGGCAAGCGATAAAAGCTTATGATGCCTTAACTTATGACAATGAGTTTCTAAGGAAGTTAATATTAAGACTTATAGAAAGAAAGAAATAGCATCAATCAAAAGAGGTGTTATAATGTTTGAGATACTAGATAAAATTAATAAAGCAAATGATATAAAGAAAATAAATGAAAAGGATTATCAGAAGTTAGCTAGAGAGATTCGAGGACTTTTGATTAAAACAATTAGTAAGACAGGTGGACACCTAGCTTCTAATCTAGGAGTTGTAGAACTAACTATGGCCCTTCATTTATTTATGATTCTTCCAGAAGATAAATTAATCTGGGACGTAGGTCATCAATCCTATGTTCATAAGATATTAACTGGAAGAAAAGATAAATTAAACACCCTAAGGCAGTATAAGGGTATTAGTGGTTTCCCTAGAAGTGAGGAAAGTGATTGCGATACATTTGATACAGGCCACAGTTCCACTTCTATTTCCACAGCCTTAGGCCTAGCCAAAGCAAGGGATTTAAAGAATAGTAAAGAAAAAATTGTTGCTGTCCTAGGTGATGGAGCCTTAACCGGGGGAATGGCCTATGAAGCATTAAATAATGCTGGAAGATTAAAGTCTAATCTAATTATTGTTTTAAATGATAATAATATGTCCATTTCTGAAAATGTAGGTGGAATGGCCAATTATCTGGCAAAACTTCGTACAAACCCCAAATATACAGGCTTTAAAGAAAATATGGAAAATACTATTACAGAAAAGATACCAAATTCAGGTAAAACCATAGTTGATGTAATGAAAAGAGCAAAAGATTCAGTTAAATATCTAATGTTACCTAGCATGATTTTTGAAGATATGGGATTAACTTATATTGGTCCTATTGACGGACACAATATTAAACATATGAGAGATGCTTTATATGCAGCTTCTAAAGTTAATAAGGGTGTTGTAGTCCATGTAGTAACAAAGAAAGGCCTAGGATATAAGCCTGCAGAAAGGCAGCCAAGTAAGTTTCATGGTGTGGGAACTTTTAATGTCTCTGATGGAACTACAATAGAAAATAATAAGAATGAGACTTACACTACAGTTTTTGAAGATAAAATTGTAGAATTAGCAAGTAAGGATCATAAGATTGTTGCGATTTCAGCAGCCATGCCTTGTGGAACAGGACTAAGTAAATTCAAAAAACAATATCCAGATAGATTTTTTGATGTAGGGATTGCAGAGGGACATGCTGTTGCTTTTGCAGCAGGACTAGCTAAGGGTGGATTCAAACCTGTTGTTGCTATATATTCAACCTTTTTGCAAAGGGCATATGATCAGATTATCCATGATGTTTGTATTAATAATTTACCTGTGGTTTTTGCAATTGATAGGGCAGGTATTACAGGAAGAGATGGGAAGACCCATCAAGGTATCTTTGATCTTTCTTATCTGTCCCATATTCCTAACCTAACGGTGATGGCACCGAAGAACAAATGGGAACTAGAGGACATGCTTGAATATGCTTTATCTTGCCAAGGACCAGTGGCAATTCGCTATCCAAGAGGAGAAGTCTATAGGGGACTAGAGGACAAACAAGAGCCTATTGAACATGGCAAGAGTGAAGTGATATATGAAGATGGAGATATTGCTATTCTTGCTGTCGGGAACATGGTGAAAATAGGGGAAGAAGTTGCTTTGAAACTTAAAGAGCAAGGTAGAAGGGTGACATTAGTTAATGCGAGATTTGTCACACCTCTTGATATAGAATTATTAGATAGATTAGGGACAAGTCATAATGTATTAGTCACCATAGAAGAGAATATAAGAAGTGGTGGTTTTGGTCAAAAGGTATCAGATTATATCTGTGAAAAGAAAATAAAGTCCCTTGATCATATTAATATATCGATTCCTGATATGTATGTAGACCATGGAAGTATTACGGAGCTTCATAATGAACTTGAGATTAATGCAGATGCAATTGTTAAAAAAATATTAGAGGAAAGATAAAGAATGGAAGATGGAAGTGAGTAAGAAGAAAGAACGTTTAGATGTTCTATTAGTGGAGCGTAATCTAGTTGAATCTAGGGAGAAGGCTAAGGCCATTATAATGAGTGGCATAGTTTTTGTAGACGGTGAAAGAGAAGACAAGGCAGGCACAAGATTTGAAAGTGATGTAGAGATAGAGATAAGAGGTAAGTTTTTAAAGTATGTAAGCCGTGGAGGTTTAAAACTAGAGAAGGCCATAGATAAATATGATTTAGACCTTAAGGGGAAAATCTGTATGGATGTAGGATCATCTACTGGTGGATTTACTGATTGTATGTTGCAAAATGGTGCAAAAAAGGTCTATGCTATTGATGTTGGAACTAATCAATTAGCATGGGAGTTGCGAAATGATGACCGTGTTGTGGTTATGGAGCAGACTAATGCCCGTTATCTTCAACCAGGGGATTTGGATGATTTAATTGAATTTGCCTCAATAGATGTTTCTTTTATCTCTCTAACCAAGATTTTATTAGCGGTCAAAAATCTATTAATAGATGATGGTGAAGTTGTTTCATTGATTAAACCACAGTTTGAAGCTGGCAGGGATAAGGTCGGTAAAAAGGGTGTTGTCCGTGATAAAAAGACCCACGTGCAAGTAATAAAAGAAGTATCTGCCTATTCTTCTTCAATAGATTTTGACTGTTTGGATTTAGATTACTCACCAATCACTGGACCAAATGGAAATATTGAATATTTATTATATTTAAGAAAAGGGAAGACTGGCAAGGGGCAAGAACTTTCTGATACGCAGATAAGAGAATTGGTAGATAAGGCTCACAGTGACCTTGCTTAAGATATATTATTATTCAATTTTATGCAAATAGATTGAAAGAAGTAATAAATTATGCTAAAATTTTTAAATGAAAGCATTAAAATATAAAGAGCCTCTAAAGGACAACTTAAGGAGCTGGCTTAAATGGACAGATTTTTAATCGTTACCAATAAAGAAAAAGATATTAACAATAAAATGACAGATAAAATATCAGGCTACATAAAGAAGGCTGGAAAGTTTTCTAAATCAACATGTGCCTTAATTAGTCGAAATGATATGGAAGAATTGATTTTGTCTAATAATATTGAATGCGTAATTGTTTTAGGTGGGGACGGGACCATAATAAAGGTGGCAAACGATACTATGGCCTATGATGTCCCTTTATTAGGTGTGAACTTAGGGACTTTAGGTTTTCTGGCTGAGATAGAAACAAGTCATGTGCTAGAGGCTATGGATGATGTATTTGCTGGTAACTATAAAATAGAAGAGAGATTAATGCTTAAAGGTAAAGTGTCTCTTAAATCATCTAGCCCCAATAAAAAAGAAGAAGAATATGTACATTTCTTAAATGATGCTGTAATTTCTAGGAAGGGATACTCTAGAATTATTAGTTTGGATATTTACGTTAATGGGGAACTGGTTAACAATTTTGAAGGGGATGGTGTTATTATAGCAACCCCAACAGGATCAACAGCTTATAACTTGTCAGCAGGGGGGCCTATAATTATTCCTGATGCAAAGGTAACTGCAATAACCCCAATATGTCCTCATACTATATGCCCAAGGAGTATTGTAGTTTCTGCAGATGATAACATCAAGGTGGTAGTTGGCAAAAGTAAAAAGACTTTGGAAGCTGAAGCCACTGTGACATTCGATGGCAATAAGGCGGAAGATCTTGGAACCGATGATGTAATTGAGATAAGTCGGTCTAAATACAAAACTAAAGTAATTACATTAAATCAAATGAGTATTTATGAAACCTTACGCACAAAGTTAGGCTCATATTAAAAAATATAAGGAAAGGCACTGGTGTAGGTATATGAAAATAAGCAGACAAAGCAAGATAATTGAGCTAATTGACAAGCATGATATTGAAACCCAGGAAGAATTAGCAAACCATTTGCTTGAAGCTGGATATAATGTGACCCAGGCAACAGTATCAAGAGATATAAGAGAATTGAAGTTGACAAAGGTTGCTACAGGGGATAAACAAAAATATATTGCACTTCAAAGTAGTGAGCTGGGATTAAATGAGAAATATGTCAGGGTTCTAAAAGAAGGTTTTATTTCCATGGAAATGGCGCAAAACATCCTAGTTGTAAAAACTGTATCAGGTATGGCCATGGCTGTAGCCGCTGCCTTAGATGCATTAGATTTAAAAGACTTTGTAGGATGTATTGCTGGTGATGATACAGTTTTATGTGCAATCCGCAGCGCAGAGGATACTATTCCAGTAATGGAAAGAATAAATAAGATTATTAATAGTAACAGTCCGGAAGAGATATTAGATTAAATAAGTATAAAAAGATGTGTAGGATAAGGAGAATGAAAGATGGCTGGACATTCAAAATTTTCGAATATTAAACATAAAAAAGCTAAAAATGATGCGGCAAAGGGGAAACTTTTTACTAAGCTAGGCAGGGAGCTTGCTGTTGCAGTTAAAGAAGGCGGCTCTGACCCAGAGATGAATAATAGGCTTAAGGATGCTATTGCTAAAGCTAAGTCTAATAATATGCCAAATGATACAATAGAAAGAAACATCAAAAGGGCAGCAGGAGATGTTGGCAATGTGAATTATGAGCCAATTACTTATGAAGGCTATGGGCCTAATGGTACGGCAATCATAGTTGATGCATTAACAGATAACAGGAATCGAACAGCTTCCAATGTACGTAGTGCCTTTACTAAGGGCAATGGAAATGTTGGTACAACAGGTTGTGTATCCTTTATGTTTGACAAAGTTGGACAGATTCTTGTAGAAAAGGAAGACGTTGACATGACAGCAGATGATCTTATGTTAATAGCTCTTGATGCTGGAGCAGAGGATTTTAATGAGGAAGAAGAGGGTTACGAAATATTAACACAAGCAGAGGACCTAAGTAAAGTTAGGGAAAGCTTGGAGAAGAATGAAATCCCTATGGTTAAATCTGAAGTTACCATGCTTCCTCAAAATTATGTGAAACTAACTGATGAGGAAGACATCAAAAACATGGAGAGAATATTAGATCTCCTTGATGAAGATGATGATGTTCAAGAGGTTTATCATAATTGGGAAGATGAAGAATAGAGGGTGAAAGCCTTTGGTTTTAGAGACTTGTGCAAATTAATAGTACAAGTCTTTTTTGTGTAGATAAATATATAGCATAAAGCGGAAGGATTTCTCATAAGTTTGTAACACACATGTAATCAAGTAAAGCTTAGGAGTTGGTCTTTAAATGGATTTTCAATCTAGTAGAACATTTCAAAATCTACAAAATGCCTATGGTTTTGAACTTCAATCAGATGGCAGATATGATATATTTGCCGGTAGAGCCAGGGAAGAGAATTTAATTGGAATCGCTATGACCTTTGGGCAAATATCAAGCTATAGTCGCTTTATTGCAAATAGACTAAGAAGTATAATTAATGATGGAGTAACCAACACAGTGCAGAATCTAGAAGAAGCAGCTGAAATGGAATTATTTATCGAGGATATGTACAGAGAATACGCATTAGTTGCTAGGGAAGAAGGATTTAGTGATCTTGAAGCTTTATTTAGTGGAATAGCTAATATTAAGTTAAATCATCATAGGATATTTCAGGAGTACTTTGTGGACATTAACAATGGTCAATTATTTTGTAAGCCAGAAGAAAGACTTTGGATATGTCTTGGATGTGGAAATATACTTAGCGGAGAGTGTGCTCCAGAGATATGTCCTATATGTTTATATCCTCAGGGATATTACCAGTTATATGAATAAAACTAGTAGAATATATTTTGACATAGTAATGCCAAAAATTACATATATAATTACCTGTAAATAGTTAAGTTAATTGCTAGTAAGGACGATATAATATATAGACAAGATGTTTGCATAGGAGGTTAATTAATGAACAGAAGACTAAGGGGATATAGATATGTTTTAGCAATTGCAATAATTGCCCTAATGGGGACCTTATCTATTAATAATTACAAGGCTATGGCCTCGGAAATAGTATTGCCAGAAGAATATTACTTTGTTTTTAATGGTATACGAAGAGAAGATGGTTCAGAGCTTGAGTTGAAAAGGGAAAACACCATATTACAGGTCGCTTCAGGTACATGGGAATCAGGAGATACAGAGGTGGAATGGGTCTCGTCAGAACCTAGAGTTATAGGCCTTGAAGAAACTAGCTATGGATCCAATTATATAAATTTAATCAGAAAGGGTCCAGGTTTTTCTACAATTACTGCTATTATAAAGCAGGGTGGTTATAGGTATTCTATAAGTTGCCAGGTTAAGGTTGATCTTGATTTTGATCATAGGAAGACTGGGACCATTGAAGCAACCACAGTAGGGACAAGAATCCTAGTTTTAGATCAGAGCCCTGAGAAAGAGAATAAGAAACAAGTTTATCTCAAGTATGTTGATTATGTAGAAGAAGAGGAAGATGGAGTTGTTACAGGCAGTCCAATATCATATTCAGCAGTAACTTGGGAAAGTGACAATGAAGGAGTTGTAACTGTTGATGAAAAAGGGCTTGTTACAGCAGTAGGTGCTGGTAGCGCCAAAATTACTGTTACAACTAATACAATGTCATCTCAAGATCGTCCTATTTGGAAAGAATTGATAGTAGTAGTTAAACCAAGCTTTAGTTTGGATTATGTTGATTCTTCAGGTGATAAGATTACAGTAGAATCTTCACTCAAAAAAGATAATCCTGCTATAGCTGAGAATGCTCCATCTAATTTTGATATTATATCTAATGCCAGCTATGCTGACAACTTAAAGTGGGAAGTTTACGATTTTAGCAATGGTAGAAAGCTACCGGCTAATGGAGACAAGCTTAGCTACTCAGTTAGTACTATTAGTGGTAATGTGACCTTTAGTAATGTAAAGGCAGGTACATATGAAATTTATGCATTTGCTAGAGATGAATTTAACGAGAATACAAATGCACCATATGCATATATGAAGATAATTGTTCCTATTGTTATAGA
>CAYOAJ010000020.1:0-16136 GCA_964401895.1 uncultured Herbinix sp. | reverse complement strand
TTGGTATGTCAGATAAATTTGGCATGATGGGACTAGAAGAAGAACAAGGTAGATACCTAGATGGTAGTCCTATACGTAATTGTAGTGATCAAACATCGGCAGCAGTAGATAAAGAAATTATGAAGATATTAGATGAGTGTTATAATAAGGCTCGGGAATTGCTTGCAGGTAACCGTGATGCTATGGATAAGATAGCAGAATATCTAATTGAGAAAGAGACCATCACTGGAGATGAATTTATGAAGATCTATCGGGAAGTTAAAGGGATAGACATTACAGAAGATGATGGTACAGATGTCTTAGCTGAAGTTGAAGAAAATATAGAACAAAGAGAAGAAACTTCACAAGAAGAGCCACTACAAGAAGAACCATCACAAGAAGATTCAACAGATAATTAAATATATTAACTTATAAAGCTTATTTAACAAAAAGATCTGAACATACTTTCTATACAGAAAACTTATTATAGAATTTAATGTGCAAGGTCTTTTTGTGTTATACTGTTATTATAAAGATTAAATCTAACCTATATACATTTACAATAGAAAGGGTATATGATATGTTCCATATAGATGAGGAATTGAAGAAGATACCAGATAAGCCCGGTGTTTATATTATGAGGGATGATAGGAATAATATTATCTATGTAGGTAAGGCTGTCATCCTTAAAAACCGAGTAAAACAGTATTTTCAAAAAAGTAATAATCACAGTGCTAAGATTAAACACATGGTCAGCAACATTGATCATTTTGAATATATTATTACAGACTCTGAGGTTGAAGCCTTAGTATTAGAGAATAATTTAATAAAAGAGCATAGGCCAAAATACAATACTATGCTAAAGGATGACAAAACTTATCCATATATTAAAGTTACAGTAAATGAAGCCTATCCCCGGGTTATGATTGCCCGAAGGGTAAAGAGGGATAAGGCTAAGTACTTTGGTCCATATACTAGTTCTGGAGCCATTAAGGACATACTAGACCTCTTACGGAAGATATATAAGATTAGGACATGTAATCGAAATCTACCAAGGGATATAGGCAAGCAGAGGCCTTGTCTGTATTACCATATGGGCCAGTGTGATGCCCCTTGTCAAGGTTTTATATCAGAAGAAGACTACAAGGGCAATATCGATCAAGTAATTGAGTTTTTAAATGGAAACTTTGGCCCAGTTGTTAAGATGCTTGAGGAGAAGATGCAAGCGGCCTCTTCTAATCTGGACTTCGAAAATGCAGGGGAATTAAGAGACCTTATTCGTGGCGTAAAACAGATGGCTAACAAGCAGAAGATTACCAGCACAGACCTAATAGATAGGGATATAGTTGCATTTGCTAGGGACAAGGATGAAGCTGTAGTTCAAACATTCTTTATAAGAAATGGCAAGCTTATTGGAAGAGATAATTTTCATCTATCAGGAGTAGAGGGAGAAACTGATACAAGGGTTATAACAAGTTTTGTTAAGCAATTTTACTCAGGAACCCCATATATTCCAAGGGAGATCTATCTCTGCACTGAGATGGAAGACCAGGAACTTATAGAAAGCTGGCTTACTGCTAAGAGGGGTCAGAAGGTTGATATTAAAGTGCCACAAAAGGGGAAGAAGGTAAGGCTAGTTGAACTGGCCAGGAAGAATGCCCAGCTAATATTAAATCAGGATATAGAAAAGCTAAAGAGGGAAGAGGAAAGGACAACTGGTGCACTTAGACAACTATCAGAATATCTTGGTATAGGAGAAATTGATAGGATTGAGTCATACGATATATCTAACACAGCTGGTTATCAATCAGTAGGGTCTATGGTTGTTTATGAACAAGGTAAGCCTAAAAGAACAGACTATCGTAAATTCAGGATAAAATCAGTAAAGGGACCAGACGACTATGCTTCAATGTATGAGCTTCTTACAAGAAGATTTACCCACGGCATCCGGGAGGAAGAAGAACTTAAAGAAAAGAAGCTACACAAGTCCTTAGGAAGCTTTACAGTGTATCCAGATTTGATTTTAATGGATGGTGGCAAGGGACATGTATCTGTTGCCTTAAAGGTTCTAGAAGAGCTTAATATAGACATTCCAGTCTGCGGAATGGTTAAGGATGATAAACATAATACAAGGGGAATATATTATAATAATAAGGAACTTCCTATTGATAAGAGCAGTGAGTTATTCAAATTAATAACAAGAATACAAGATGAGACTCATAGATTTGCCATAGATTATCATAGGAGTCTAAGGCAGAAGACTCAAGTACGGTCAATACTAGATGATATTAAAGGGATTGGTCCTAGCAGAAGAAGGGCCCTAATGAAACATTTTAAATCCCTAGATAATATAATGGCAGCTTCTGTGGATGAACTAGCAGAGGTTCCCTCTATGAATAAAAAAGTAGCAGAAGAAGTCTATAACTTCTTTCATAACAAAAAAGGTTAAAATCATATCATTTACATTAATATAGTCGATATGATAGAATAACAAGAAAGTAGAGAGGATTAAGACGATGTACACAGTTGATTTAGTAAAGTTAATTGAGAAAATGAATCTGGAGAATTGTACTCCAGATGTGGATGTTAAGAAGATCAAGATCTCCCAGCCTGATGTCAACAGACCGGCTTTGCAATTAGCAGGTTTCTTTGATCATTTTGACTCAGAGAGAGTTCAGATTATTGGTTTTGTGGAGCAGGCCTATATGAAGACTATTGATGAAGATAAGGCTATTGACGTGATGAGCCGACTACTTGATTATAGGGTTCCTTGTATAGTCTTTTGTAGAGATCTTGAAGTGAACCAGGCTTTTATTAAGCTAGCTACAGAAAAACAGGTTCCAATATTACGTACAGGAAAAACTACCTCTTCTTTTATGGCCGAGGTTATTCGCTGGCTTAACGTAGAGCTAGCACCAAGGATTACAATCCATGGTGGTTTAGTGGATGTATACGGTGAAGGTATACTAATCATGGGTGAAAGTGGAATTGGAAAAAGTGAAGCTGCACTAGAGCTAATAAAAAGAGGTCACCGCCTAGTTTCTGATGATGTGGTTGAGATTAAGAAGGTAAGTGATGATACTCTTATCGGGGCATCACCAGAAATCACAAGGCATTTTATAGAGCTAAGGGGAATAGGAATTATTGATGTTAAGACTTTGTTTGGAGTTGAAAGTGTTAAAAACACACAGGCAATAGACCTTGTTATAAAACTAGAGGAATGGGATCCTAGTAAGCAATATGATAGACTAGGATTAGAGGAGCAGTATATTGATTTCCTTGGTAATAAGGTGATTTGCCATTCAATACCTATTAGACCAGGTAGAAATCTGGCTGTAATCTGTGAATCAACTGCAGTAAATCACAGACAGAAGAAGATGGGTTATAATGCTGCCCAAGAACTTTACAACCGTGTAACAGAAAGATTTTCTGAAAATAAAGAAAACAGAGAAGAAGAATAATTTTTAGGGGGAAAATGCAATGGATAAAGTTTGTTTTGGAGTTGATATAGGGGGAACATCAATAAAGATAGGTTTGTTTAAGGTTACAATAGGTGAATCTATGGCTTTTGATGGTCAGTTAGTAGAGAAATGGTCTTTCAAGACAAGGGAAACTACCTATGCCAAGGATGTTCTTAAAGATATATCAGATTCCATTAAAGATAAGATGGTTAAATTAAACATTTCCGCAGAAAATGTTATAGGTATTGGAGTGGGTGTTCCAGGTCCAATATTAGAATGTGGAGAAGTTTTAGAATTACCTAATATGGGAGAGGGTAAATTTAATCTAAAGAAAGAACTAAGTGAATTAACAGGCTTTAAAGTTGCAACAGGCAATGATGCTAATATAGCAGCCTTAGGAGAGCAGTGGCAGGGTAGTGGCAAGGGTTTTAATGATATGGTGCTTGTTACTCTAGGAACTGGTGTTGGTGGAGGTATTATTATTCAAAACCTTATTCTAGCTGGTCATAATGGATCTGCCGGGGAGATAGGCCATATGACAATTAATACAGATGAAGAAGACACCTGTGGCTGTGGTAAAAATGGATGTTTAGAACAATATGCATCGGCTAAGGGAATTGTTAAACTTGCAGAAGAAGCCATGGTTGTAGATGATAAGGCTTCCAAGTTACGAGATTATAATAAAATATCAGCAAAGATTGTATTTGACCTTGCTAAAGAAGAAGATGAATTAGCAATTGAGATTGTAGATAAGGCCTGTTCTTATCTTGGATTAGCTCTAGCTAATGTTGCGCAAGTTCTAGATCCAGAAGCTTTTATTATAGGTGGCGGGGTATCCAATGCAGGTGATATTTTAATAGATTATACTAAAAGGCACTATAAAAAATACGTTATGGATTCATTAAAAGATAAAGAGTTTAAAATAGCTTCCCTAGGTAACGATGCGGGAATCTATGGCGGAGCTAGGCTTATACTTATAAGTAAGTAGGCTAGCTTGAATATAATCAAACAATATTATATGATATAATATGTTATCAAAAAAAATGGAGGACCTAATTGAAGAAGAAATTATTAGATGAATTTTTATTAATCCTTAGGGAAGATCAAGTCAAGGAAGATGAGCGACTTGAATTTCATACATCTCTTCATATAGGGGGAGAATGTGATTATCTTGTTACTCCATCTTCTTGTGATGAAATAAAAGAAGTTATAAGGGTTTGCATAGAAAATCAAGTTTCATTTTTCGTTATGGGCAATGGAAGTAACCTCCTAGTTTCTGATAAGGGATATAAGGGTGTAATTATTAAGCTAGGAGAAAAATTTTCTCAAATTACCATAGCTGATGGTGGCCAAGTTACTGCCCAAGCGGGAGTAGCTTTATCTAAGCTTGCCAACAAGGTGGCGGAAAGTGGTCTATCAGGCTTTGAATTTGCATCAGGGATTCCAGGAACACTAGGTGGAGCCGTGACCATGAATGCAGGAGCTTACGGTGGAGATATGAACCAATGTGTAGTAGAAGCCACTGTAATGGATCTAAGTGGTGATATAAAGGAACTTAATAATGAAGAATTAGAGCTGGGATATAGAACTAGTATATTACAGAAGAAGGACTATATATTACTTGAAGCAGTGATTAAGTTGGAGAAGGGTCTTAGGGAAGAAATATTCCGTAAGATGAAAGATTTGAATGCTAGAAGGCGTGATAAACAGCCACTTGAATATTATAGTTGTGGAAGTACTTTTAAGAGGCCAACTGGCTTTTATGCGGGGAAACTGATAGAGGATTCAGGTCTAAAAGGTTATACAGTAGGTGGGGCATCTGTTTCTGAGAAACACAGTGGATTTATAATTAATAAAGGAAATGCCACTGCCAAAGACTTTATAACCGTTATTGAGGATGTAAAAAGAATTGTATATGACAAGCAAGGGGTTAGATTGGAACCTGAAGTACGTTTTCTTGGAGATTTTGAATAGGGAAAACAAAATGTACATAATGAAAGGCTTGTGATAAAATGAGATTTTTAATTGTCACCGGTATGTCCGGAGCAGGGAAAAGTTCAGTACTAAAGATGCTAGAGGATGCAGGTTATTTTTGTGTAGATAACCTACCAATTCAGCTAGTTGGAAAATTCGTAAGATTGGTTTTTGATGGACAGCAGAAGAAAATTGCTCTAGGATTAGATATAAGAAGTGGTAAATCAATAGAAGAGTTAGATAGTGTTTTGGAAAGAATGAAGAGATTAGGTTATAAATTTGAGATACTCTTTCTAGACTGCTCAACAGAAGTATTAGTCAAACGTTATAAAGAAACCAGAAGAACCCACCCTCTTGCTAATATAGGGAGAATTGATAAGGGTATTGAGATAGAACGGACCCAATTAGATTTTCTAAGAAGGTCTGCAGATACAATAATAGATACAAGTCAACTTCTAATAAGAGAATTAAAATCAAAGATATATGAGATTTATGTAGGAGACCTGGAGTATAATAATTTCTATGTTACTATTTTGTCTTTCGGCTTTAAGTATGGAATACCAGTGGATTCTGACTTGGTTTTTGATGTTCGTTTTTTACCTAATCCATTTTATGAAGAAGACTTAAAGAAGAAAACAGGTAGAGATAAAGAAGTTAGAGATTATGTGATGAAAAGTCAGCCTGCAAATGAGTTCTTAGATAAATTAGAGGATATGCTTAAATTCTTAATTCCTCACTATATTAATGAAGGTAAGAATCAATTGGTTGTAAGTATAGGTTGTACTGGAGGAAGACATCGTTCGGTAACAATGGTAAAGAAGTTAAAGGAAAGACTTAAAGATACCGGATATGGAATAAAGATGGAACATAGGGATATTGATAAAGATGAATAATAAGACTAATGACAAGATGACATTTTCACAAAAAGTTAAAGAAGAGATTGCAGAACAGGAAAGCAGTGCCAGGCATTGTGGGTTGGCGGAACTTGCTGCAATGCTTTCCTTTGGCGGTGAAATAGTTGAATCAAATAAGGGTAAATATATAAGATTTCAGACGGAAAGTATAACAATTGCAAGAAAGTACTTTACTTTAATCAAAAAAACATTTAATATAAATGTTGAAATTTCAATTTCAACACAGAAAAAGGTAAAGGATAACACAAGCTATCTTTTATTATTAATGGATGAGTCAGAAATTATTAAGGTTTTGCAAGCATGTAAGTTGCCTTATAAAGATTTAAGTCAAGGTGCTATAGGGAAAGCAAATCAACTTGTTGTGCAAAAGACTTGTTGTAAAAGAGCCTTTCTTAGAGGAGCCTTCTTGCTTTCAGGTTCAATAAGTAATCCTAAAAAGTCTTATCATCTAGAGATAGTAAGTAGTAGTGAAGAAAAATCAGAACATCTCAGAGAATTAATTAAAACATTTTCCATTGATGCTAAGATAGTAGTTAGAAAGAATAACTATGTAGTATATGTTAAAGAAGGATCTCAAATAGTAGATTTTCTTAATGTTATTGAAGCTCACGTTGCCCTAATGGATCTGGTAAATGTAAGAATATTAAAAGGCATGCGCAATACAATTAACAGACAGGTTAATTGTGAGGCTGCAAATATTAACAAGACAGTAATTGCTTCAAAAAAGCATATAGAAGACATTGTTTATATCAGGGACCATGTAGGATTTGGCAATTTGTCAGAAGGACTTAAAGATATTGCAATTCTCCGAGTTGAACATCCGGATGCATCTTTAAAAGAACTAGGTACAATGCTTTCACCGCAAATTGGAAAATCTGGTGTTAATCATAGATTACGTAAATTAAGCATGATTGCTGATCACTATAGAGAACATAAGGAGGAAGAGTAATGATAATTAAGGATATTTTAATTGAAGTTCCCGATAATATGGATGCAAGACCTGTTGCCCTATTAGTTCAGGTGGCAAGTCAGTATAAAAGTAGCGTACATGTTATTAGTGGTGACAAAAAGGTTAATGCAAAAAGTATTATGGGAATGATGACTTTGGGGATAACTTCTGGAGAAACTGTAACTGTTGAAGTAGACGGTTCAGATGAAGAAGAAGCTATAGAAAATATTGAAAAATATTTATCTGACAAGGAGTAGGTTAAGGAACTCTATTAGACAATTTAATATTCTTTTAATAAACACAGTATAAAACATGAATAGGAATTCGTTTTTATACTGTGTTGTTCATATGTAAAATTTTTATCATAATATTTAACTAAAATGTAAAGAAGTTGACATAGTACTATGATATAATTTTTATAAAATACATAAAAGTTTATAAAATTACTTATAATAATGTGTGAAACTCATTGATTTTGTTGGGTTTTAGCTAGAAAGAGGATAATATGACGGAAAGAGGAAGAAATCAAAATAGGAAGAAAAAGAGTTCGAAAAGAGTAAAAAGGATTATATTTTTTGAGATTTTTTTGGTAATAGGATTAATTATTATAGTACTAATATCCAAAATGCCTAAGGGCAATACACAAGTAGATGAAGGAAATGAAGATATAGAGCAGGAAGAGGATAAGTGTACAGGCTTAACTGATGAGGAGATTGAGCTGATGAAGGAAGAAGAAAGACTTCTTGCTGCAATAACCGAAAGAGAAGAGCTTGTAGAAGAAGCTGATAGGCTTACTATATCTTATGATTATGATGGGGCTATTAATCTTATCAAAAGCTATCAGGGAGAAGAAGGTGGATATGAAGTTTATCCAAATCTTATAGAAGCGATTAATAATCTAGAAGAAAGAAAAGGAACATTACTACTTTATGGCGGTGAATATGCTTCAATTGCTGAAGTAAATCATGTCTTCTTTCATTCTTTAATTGCAGATAATTCTAAAGCATTTGATGGAGATTACGACAGTGTAGGCTATAATATGTATATGACAACCACAAGTGAATTTATCAATATGATGGAGGCCATGTATGAGGATGGTTATGTTTTGGTGAGAATTCATGATTTAGTAGAAGAAGTAACTGATGAAGATGGAAATACTAAACTGGTTCAGTCTGAAATATATCTTCCTGAGGGAAAGAAACCTTTTGTCTTATCTCAGGACGATGTAAACTACTATGAATATATGCTGGAAGATGGATTTGCTAGTAGAATTGTAATAGGGGAAGATGGTAAACCTACCTGTGAGATGATCTTAGAGGATGGGTCTATTGTTACAGGCTCATTTGACATTGTTCCAATATTAAATGATTTTATTGAAGAACATCCAGATTTTTCTTATAGAGGAGCAAAAGGAATCTTAGCCTTAACTGGATATGAAGGGGTTTTTGGCTATAGGACAAATGATCCTGAATCTCCAACTTACGAAGAGGATAAAGAAAAGGTTAAAGAGGTTGCAGAGGCACTAAAGGCAGATGGTTGGGAACTTGCTTCCCATAGTTGGGGGCATTTAAATTCACAGACCATATCTTATGAAACATTTAAAAGAGATACTGACCGTTGGGCGGCTGAAGTTGCTCCACTTATAGGACCTACTGACATATATATATTCCCATTTGGAATTGATATTGAAACAACTATGGGACACTACAAGAGTGATAAATATCATTTGTTAAAGGAATATGGTTTCAACTTTTTCTGCGGAGTATATAGTGAACCTTGGATGCATTTAAAGGATGACTATGTAAGAATGACAAGAAGGCCTTTGGATGGGCAAGCTATGTTAGAATTTCCTGAACGGCTAGAAGATTTGTTTAATCTAGAAGAAATAATTGATCCGGAGAGACCGGCAAAAAACTGGTAGCTTATAAGCACTTAAGAAACTTTGTTTTTTCTCCGTGATATAGTATAATCAATCTGATTGGAAGGAGGAAAAACATGAATTTTACTCATTTACATGTGCATACGGAATATAGTCTCTTAGATGGTTCCGGTAAGATTAAGGAGCTGGTTTCTAGGACTAAGGAACTTGGGATGGATAGTTTGGCTATTACAGACCACGGGGTTATGTATGGGGTAATAGACTTCTACAAAGAATGTAAAGCACAAGGTATTAAACCAATTATAGGATGTGAAGTTTATGTTGCCCCTAACTCCCGTTTTGACCGAGAAGCAGGAGCTGGTGATGAGCGATACCATCATTTGGTTCTTCTGGCAGAAAATAATATTGGATATCAAAATTTAATTAAAATTGTATCCTGTGGATATTTAGAAGGATTCTATTATAGACCTAGGGTAGATTATGAGATATTAAATGAATATAAAGAAGGTATTATAGCCCTTAGTGCTTGTCTTGGTGGAGTAGTGGCAAGTAATCTGACTAAGGGCTTTTATGAAGAGGCTAAAAAAGCTGCCTTAGACCTATATGATATTTTTGGACAAGAACATTTTTACTTGGAGATGCAGGACCATGGAATGGATGAACAAAAAGCTGTCAATCAAGGATTGATGCGGATGTCCATGGAGACAGGGATTAATTTAGTTGCAACTAATGATGTTCACTATGTCCTAGAAGAGGATGAAGAATCCCATGACATACTACTTTGTATTCAAACACAGAAGAAAGTGAAAGATGAATATAGGATGCGGTATGAGGGAGGGCAATATTATCTAAAATCTCCAGAGGAGATGTATAGACTCTTTCCTTATGCAAGGGAAGCCTTGGCGAATACATATGAAATTGCCCAAAGGTGTGATGTGGAGATTACATTTGGTGAATATAAGTTACCCACCTATCCTGTTCCTGCTCCCTATACAGCCTATGAATATCTTAAAACTTTATGTAATAAGGGACTGGAAGACCGTTATGACCTAATAACGGATGATATAAGTGAAAGGTTAGATTATGAGCTAAAAACAATAAGGGATATGGGCTTTGTTGATTATTTTCTTGTTGTATGGGATTTTATAAAATTTGCTAAGGATAATAATATTATGGTTGGGCCAGGAAGAGGAAGTGCTGCTGGCTCTTTAGTGTCTTATACTTTAGGTATTACTAATATTGATCCACTTAGATACAATCTACTTTTTGAAAGATTCCTTAATCCAGAAAGAATAACAATGCCTGATATTGATATTGACTTCTGTTATGAAAGGCGACAAGAAGTTATAGATTATGTTACAGATAAGTATGGTAAGGACAAGGTTGTTCAGATTGTAACATTTGGAACTATGGCAGCAAGGGGAGTTATTAGAGATGTAGGTAGGGCTCTAGACTTGCCTTATAGCCAGGTTGATAAAGTTGCTAAAATGATACCAACAGACCTAGGTATTACTATTGAGAAAGCCTTAGTCAAGAATCCAGATCTGAAAGATCTTTATGAGTCTAACCATGAGATAAGATACCTAATTGATATGTCTAAGCGACTAGAAGGTTTACCAAGGCATACATCTATGCATGCAGCAGGAGTTGTAATTAGTAATCAAAGGGTGGACAACTATGTCCCATTAGCCCTTTCTTCTGATGGACATGCTATAACACAGTTTTCCATGACAACCCTAGAAGAACTAGGCTTATTGAAGATGGATTTTCTAGGACTCAGGACCTTAACTGTAATACAAAATGCAATACAACTTATTAATTCTA
Source organism: uncultured Herbinix sp. (assembly GCA_964401895.1). Lineage (GTDB taxonomy): Bacteria > Bacillota > Clostridia > Lachnospirales > Lachnospiraceae > Mobilitalea. The sequence goes on along the minus strand of CAYOAJ010000020.1, from coordinate 5,156 downwards.
AGGAGAAAAAGGTTGATTTGAAAAATCTTGATATTGCTGATGAAAAAGTATATGAACTAATTTCATCTGGTAAAACTGAAGGAGTATTTCAATTAGAGAGTGCTGGCATGACGACCTTTATGAAAGAATTAAGGCCAGAAAGATTTGAGGATATAATTGCAGGAATAGCCTTATATAGGCCTGGACCTATGGACTTTATACCAAGATATATTAAGGGGAAAAAGGAACCTGATAAGATAGTTTACCTGTGTCCACAATTAGAGCCGATTTTAGAGGCTACATATGGTTGTATTGTTTATCAAGAACAGGTAATGCAGATTGTTAGAAATCTGGCTGGTTATAGTTATGGAAGAAGTGATCTAGTAAGAAGGGCAATGTCTAAGAAGGATGAGTCTGTTATGAATCAGGAAAGGCAGAACTTCGTCTATGGTATTGAAGAGGAAGACATTCCTGGATGTGTAAATAATGGGATTTCAGCAGAGATTGCAAATGAAATCTTTGATGAGATGTTAGATTTTGCAAAGTATGCTTTTAATAAGTCCCATGCAGCAGCCTACGCTATGATCTCTTATGAGACAGCTTATTTAAAAACTTATTATCCAGTAGAGTTTATGGCAGCCTTAATGACTTCTGTAATAGACAATCCTACAAAGGTAGCAGAGTATATCTACACTTGTAGAAATATGGGGATTGAGATATTGCCACCTGATATTAATGAAGGAGACGTGGTTTTCACAGTATCCGATGGTGCTATAAGATATGCTCTTTCTGCAATTAAAGGTGTCGGTAAATCTGTAATAGAAGCTATTGTGGAAGAAAGAGAAAAAAATGGCCCATACCAAGACTTAAGAGATTATGCCAGCAGGTTATCTGGTAAAGAAGTAAATAAAAGGACAACAGAGAGTTTTATAAAGGCAGGAGTTTTCAGCAAGCTTCATCCTAATAGGCGGCAGTTAATGATGTCTTATATTCAAATCCTAGACAGGGTAGCGGAAGAAAAGAAAAACACTATGACAGGTCAGATGTCTTTATTTGATTTCGCTGGAGAAGACGTAATTGTAGATGATGGATTTAAGATGCCAGATGTTGAGGAATATGATAATGAGCAGTTGCTGGCTTTTGAGAAAGAAGTACTTGGAATTTATATTAATGGTCATCCACTAGAAGAATATGAAGAAATTATTAGAAGAAATGTTACTGCATACTCCAATGATTTTATCCTAGATGAAGAAAGTTCTAGTCCTAAAGTTAGGGATAAAGAGTATCATACTATTGGGGGTATGATAACTGAGATATCTATTAAAAGTACTAGGAACAATAAAACTATGGCCTTCCTTACGATTGAAGATATTTTTGGAACAGTTGAAATCATAGTGTTTCCAAATGATTATGAGAAGAACAAAAGTCTTATAGAAGCCGATGCAAAAGTATTTATCAAGGGTAGGTCAAGCCTAGAAGAAGAGAAGAATGGTAAACTTATATGTCAAGAAATTATTCCTTTTGAAGATGTGGAAAAAGAACTTTGGATCCGATATAAAGATTATAATTCATTTAAGGATAATGAAGAAGCCCTATATGATATACTTAGAGAGTATAAGGGCGATGACACAGTGATAATATATTGTGAAGATGAAAAGGCAGTAAAAAAACTTTCAAGAAATAGAAGTGTTAATATAAATGATAAATTAATTAGTAAGATGAAATCAATCTATAAAGAAGAATCTATTGCTGTAAGAGAAAATAAGATATAAGAGATGAAAGATGAGCCAGGGAGGATCGATAATGAAAAAAGAGATTAAAACCATAGGAGTTTTAACAAGTGGTGGAGATGCCCCAGGAATGAATGCTGCTATTCGTGCAGTTGTTAGAACTGCTTTAGCAGAAGGTAAAAAGGTTAAAGGAATCAAAAGAGGTTTTAATGGATTGTTAGAAGAAGATATCTATGATATGGATGCCAGTAGTGTGTCAGAAATAATCCAAAGGGGTGGAACAATTTTATATACGGCTAGGTGTCTTGAATTTATTAAGCCGGAAGTACAGGCCAGGGGAGCTGAAGTCTGTAGAAAACATGGAATTGATGGATTGGTTGTTATTGGTGGAGATGGTTCAATTAGGGGAGCAGCAGCCCTGGCTAGAAAAGGGGTTAATACTGTAGCAATACCAGCAACCATAGATTTGGACGTAGGCTTTACAGACTATACAATAGGCTTTGATACTGCTGTTAATACAGCTATGATGACCATTGACAGGGTGAGGGATACATCAGCTTCTCATGAAAGGTGTAGTATTATTGAGGTTATGGGAAGGCGGGCAGGCCATATTGCTTTATGGTGTGGTATATGTACCGGTGCAGAGAACATTTTAATTAAAGAACGTTATAGCGATGATGAAGAGAGAATTATAAAAAAGATTAATAAGCGTAGAAAAACAGGTAGAAAGCATTATATAATTATTAATGCTGAAGGAATCGGCGATTCCTATGGCTTGGCAGAAAGAATTGAAAAAGCTACTGGAATGGAAGCTAGGGCTACTATTATTGGTTATGCTCAAAGAGGTGGGAATCCTACATCAAGAGATAGGTATTACGGTACATCTATGGGTGGAAGGGCTGTTGACCTCTTATGTAGTGGAGCCACTAATAGAGTTATAGCATATAAAAACGGCAATATTGTACATTATGATATAGAAGAAGCCTTATTACAGGATAAGGGAATTGATGATTACATGTATTATTTGGCTTATAGAATATAATAATAGGATTCTACCAAAGAAGAAAGATTACAAGAAAACTTATAAATTAAGGGAACTTATAATGGCTATCTAGCGTCTAATTATTAAGATCCCCTTTATAAGCTAGATAGGGGGGTGGGTGTGTGAATAAAAAACAGAACCATGATATAGAAAGCTTAATAGAGGACTATGGTAATGATGTATTGAGAATAGCATACATGTATGTTAAAGATACTCATACAGCAGAGGATATGTTTCAAGAAGTTTTTATTAAGGTTAATAAAAATCTAGGAAAGTTTAAGGGAAATTCCAGTATTAAAACATGGATTATTCGCATTACCATAAATACTTGTAAGGATTATTTAAAAAGTGCATGGAATAAAAGAGTTGTTCCCATTAAGGATTATCAACAGGACAACATTGTTAGTGATTCTGATTTTAAGGAGATAGAAAGCAAAGATACAGCTGATATGATTAAAGAGACTGTTCTTGGATTGCCTGATAAGTATAGGGATGTTATCCTATGCGTCTATTATGGGGATATGTCTATTGTTGAGGCAGCAGAAGTCCTTGACATAGCAGAAGGAACAGTGAAAAGCAGACTTTATAGGGCAAGAAATAAGCTGAAACCAATACTAGAAGGGAGGGTGTCAGATGAATTTTGATGATAAAGATAAAAATTTAGAGCAAGATGATTTACAGATAAGAAAACATCTGGACACTTCCTTAGATAAAGAAGGTATTTATGTCTCAGAGGAATTGAAAAATAAAACCCTAGACCTTATTAAGGCTGATGAGAAAAAATCTTCGAGAAATCAAAGCCTTATGAGGGCCGGAAGGTTTATGGTTAGCGTGGCAGCAGCTATTGTTTTCATAGTTGTTGGGGCTGGTTTAACCTCGATTTTTATTACAGGGTCGAAAAGTCTCGATGATTATAGTAGTAACGAGAATATGGAGATGGAAAGGTCTGCAGATGCTCCTAGTGAAGCAGATTCATTGGATATGGATAAAGAACTAGCAGTTACTGAAGACGAAGCTGCAGAAAAGAAAGACTATGTAAATCCTACTGATGTTGCTCTATTAAATGAGTCATTAGAAGTCGATTTTAGAGAAATAGTAAGTATATTGCCAGGAGATATTGACTTTATTAAGATTACAAATGTAGATTCAGAAATAGAGGTAAGTCTAACTAAAGCAGAGAAGATAGATAAGTTCTATGAGACTATGGGACAATATAAATATAGGCGGATAGAAACTAGTAATACAGACGGGGCAGATAGTGGCTTGCTAGAAAGTAATTATATTATAGTGATAAACGGTAAATCGGATGTATTAACTATTAATGTTGGTGAAAAACTTATCCTAGAGTATCAGTCCCAAGATGAAAGAACAAGTGAAACCTATGTAATTCCCAATAGGGAAGAGTTGAATCAGAATTTAAATGATCTGATTGAAGAATATAAATAGTCATATAATAAACAAAAAGACTGTAAAATTATTTGCTCACTAGAGCCCTAATCTTACAGTCTTTTTTTTATTCTATAGTCTCCTCAGAGTCTTCATTTTCCTCGGATTTCTTAGTTTCCTCGGATTCCTTGGTTTCCTCGGATTCCTTAGTTTCCTCAGATTCTTCAGCCTCCTCAGGGATTTCATCTTCCACATCTTCGATATAGTCCTTATCTTCCTTGTCAGAAGTGATATTGATACTTACATACTCTCTTTGATCTTTTTCTTCATAATCATCAAACTCGTCATCAAAGTCATCAAAATCATCATTAGAGTCTTTTGTCTTAAACATCTTATAAAGAAAATAAGCACCAGTTGCTACCGCAGCTAATGAGGCTGTCTTAAATAGAAGTCCTTTAGATTTTTTCTTCTTCATAATAAATCTTCCTTTCTTATTAATTTACCATATTTATATATATTATATACTACTATCATATTAAAATACAAATAATATGTACATCATAGCTTATCTATGCAAAATTATCTTGTCAAATCAGGATTTTTCTTTTGACAAGATATTACTAATGTGATACTATATATAGTAGAAAAACATGTTAAATAAGGATAAAAAGTCCAAGATACAGTTTCATGAAATTAAGTTAAAAACAACTTAGGAGGAGTGTCAATGAAGGCGAATCAAACTAGGAAGATAGGGTTAGTTTTGATGTTAATTGCTATGGTTAGCATTATCTTTATTAGCCAACCTGTAGAAGCATCTGCAGCTACGCCAACTTTTGCAAAGAAGGAAGTAGAGATAATAGGAGATGGAGAAACTTATCAGTTAGAAATCAAGAACAAGGTGGCGGGTAGTACTTATAAGTGGACAACAAGCAAACCCAAAGTAGCAAAGGTGAATAGTAGGGGGTTAGTGACAACAGTAGGAAAGGGTAATTCAACAATAAAGTGTAAGATTACATATC
>CAYOAJ010000019.1:13125-16242 GCA_964401895.1 uncultured Herbinix sp. | reverse complement strand
TGCAGCTAAAGCATTGGCATCATTATTAGGTTGTCTCATATCTAGCTCTGTCAAATGCATCTCAAGGCCTAAAGAATTGTATTTACGTACTGACCTTTCAAACATATCAAGACTTGGATATTCCATAACCCAGTGAGACTGCATACCCATACCATCAACTAGGTCTTTTTCCTTTAATTCTACAAGAATATCATAGATAAAGTCGCTTTTCTTATCTTCATACTCATTGTAATCGTTATAAAAGAGTTTACATCCTTCTGGTGCATACTTTCTTGCATATTCAAAGGATTTTACAATAAACTCTCTTCCTACTGTTTGCATCCAAAGAGAATTTCCATTGGTTACATTGTTTGAACCTGGATTACGCATACCTGTAGGGGTATTTGGATCTACAGCTTCATTTACAACATCCCAAGCATATACTTCAACGTTTGGATAAGTTTCTTCTATAAGTTCCATTACATTTTTAATATAGTTTTCTAGTCTTTGTAGCATTACTTCTTTTGAAGCCCATGGATCGTTAGAGTTTTGAGAGTAGTTTTCTCTAAAGAACCAATCAGGTGTCTGGCTATGCCATACTAAGGTATGTCCTCTTACAGGAATGTTATTGGCCTCAGCAAATTCAAATAAAGTCCTAGAAGCTCTTAGGTTTATTTGTGGATTCACTTGGTCATTATTCTCTTCCATGTAAGCAATTGTTGCGTTATAATCTAAAACTGCATCTGGTTTTAATTCATTACCGAAAGTTAAAGAGTTGTAATGTTTTGTAAAAAGCTCTTTAGCAGGAGCAGGGCCAATCTCTGAAACGGTAGCAGAACCACCAACAACAAAGTAATTAGCAAAGACATCCTTTAATGCAGGAACTTCATCTTCAATATCAGGAAGGTCAGTTGGACTTGCAACAAAGTCATCAATATAAAAGTCCATTAAATCCTGTGCACTAGGTGAATTAGTCCACTCTGTCTCAATATATAGGTGAACATCTGATGCATTTGTAGGAACTGTATATGTACCTTCTAGACGTGTCCATTGTCCCTTATAAACAGTGGCAGTCATAATGTTCATATACTGGTCTTCAACCCCATCATTATACTGAAGTTGTAGACTAAAGTTTTGGCTATTAGAATAAGAATTACCTACATATTTAACGTAAACGCTAAAGTCATAGGTTGTGCCAAAGGTTAGACTATCTGTTTTGTCACAGCTTGGTCCGTTCCATGTTTCTGTGCGGTTACTTACTTTAAGGCTTTGAGAGCCTGAGCGAGCTTCCTCTGTAGTAAGCTCAACAATCTCATCTTCACCTCTCGCTTCCCAGCCTCCCAGCCCATCTTCAAAGTCATCATTAATTGCTACAGAGGCGGCTTCTGTTGTAGAGATATTACTAGTAAGAAAAGTAGGAATAATTAGTGCTAAAACTGTTAGCATTGCTATAATTTTTTGTTTCTTCATGCTAAACCTCCTTTAAAATAATTATTAGTTTCATTCCAATTAGACGGTTTGTCTTGTAAAAACCTATAAATTTATGAATTATACTACAAAACCATACTAAATATGGAACTGATTCCATTATAACGGTTTATTCTATAAAATGGAAGAGTAATTATAAAATATTTTCTAATACTTTAGTACTACAAACATAAGAAAAACAAACAAGAAAGTATTAATTAACAGATAAAAGTTTAATTGTTATAGACTAAAAAATTATGTTAAACTAAATATGCGGGGGTGATAATAGTGAATTTATCTAATATATCTATATCAAAAATTAAGCCTAATAATTATAAAGGTGTATATAATTTTCAATGTGAATATCTTGATAAAGAAAGTTATGGAGACTTTATTAAAAGGGTTGAAGCTAATCCAGATTTGTATTTAGTAGCTTATGATGAAAATGAATTGGTAGGAGTATGTTATTCTGAACCATTTTCTAAAGAAGAGAATTATATAAGTTTACAAGGTATTGCTGTTAATTTAGATAAAGAAAAGGGATATGCAAGAAGGGGTATTGGATCTAGATTAATAGAAAGTCTTGAGAAGATAGTAATTAAAAAAGGCTATAATAAAATAGGTCTAGGTTCAGCAGATGATAAAAGGGTAGAAAGCTTCTATCTTAAAAATGGATTTCATCCCGTTGAGCTTGTGGCGAAAGGCCAGGATGGCAAGGAGCTTGAAAGGGTTAAGGTCAGCGATTATAATTCAGGACTTATTAAAAAGCAAGAATTATACCAAAAACACAAGCCATGGGAAGTAATATTTATATTTGAAAAAAGAGTGGGACCTGACCCCCTGTCCTATATTGACAAGGAATAAAAAAAGTATTAAACTACAAACAGAAAGGAAGAAATTACATGATTAGCGTAGAAAAAGGAAGGCCACAAGATATAAGTGAAAGATTAGATAAGGAAGTAAGAGTCTATGATTTGCTTGATAGACTTAAGGTAGAATACTGGAGGGTTGACCATGAACCTTTAGAAACAATGGAGGCTTGCCAAGAGGTGGACCAGGCCTTAGAAGTAGATATATGTAAGAGTTTATTTCTATGTAATGCTCAGAAGACAGACTTTTACCTTTTACTTATGCCAGGAGACAAGAAGTTTAAGACTAAAGACCTATCTAAGCAGATAGGAAGTGCAAGACTTTCATTTGCAGATGCAGATGCTATGGAGAAGTATATGGATCTAACACCTGGCTCAGTTAGTGTTATGGGACTGATGAATGACAAGGCACATAATGTCCAACTGATAATTGATAAAGACCTATTACAACATGATTATATGGCTTTTCATCCATGCATTAATACCTCAAGTATTAAAATAAGTACTGAGGATATATTAAATGTATTCTTGCCAGAGATAGGCCATAAGCCAATAATGGTAAGTTTATAAATATCAACAAATAATAATGTGGGGGATTTACATGTATAATATTTACACTGGAATGTTAAAAATGATGACAGATTTTCACGATGATGGCATGAAGATAGATATAAGATATAAGATATAAGATATATGCTAGATGCTAGATGCTGATTGTAGGCAGTTACATGAAACTTATAAATTAGCTGAAATTGCAGGAGATGGACCTGATTTAAAAAGAGTAACTAATCTACTGGAATGG
>CAYOAJ010000019.1:1948-13025 GCA_964401895.1 uncultured Herbinix sp. | reverse complement strand
TGGAATGGGTAATTTCAAAAGTGATAAAGAAAATCGTGCATATTATTTTGAAAGATATAATTGTCCTCGTTTTACCTCAGCAGATGAAGATGGAGATGTAATACTGGACTATGGAATCTATTTATCAAATTAAGGAGGCCACTTCATGAAGAAAAGGTTAAAAGGCTACCTACAATTTATAGAAGAAGTGGATTTTGATAGTTTATCTGAAAAAGAAAGAGCTAGCCTAAAAGATGATTTATTAATTCAAATTAAATTTTTTCAACATGAAAGATTAATACATCTAATTGTTACAGTGACCTTTGCCATACTCACCTTACTAGCTGTATTAGGCTGCCTTGCATGGCCAGGGATTGCCATGTACCTACTAGCAGGATTGCTTCTTGTACTTTTAGTTCCCTACATAGGTCACTATTATCTTCTGGAAAATGGTGTACAAGAATTGTATAATTATTATGACAAGGTAACTTCTGAATTATAAATTTATTTTTAAGGGAGAAAACACATGAAAAGAGAAAAAGCATCAATAGAAGAGTGGGGAAGTTTATATGAACATGCAACAAAGCTAAAAGAATTGGAGCCATGGAATGATTTCTGGGATGTTGATTTAATATCTATTCAATTACCAGAAGATGAGGAACCTATTTTTATAAGTGTACTTGGAAGAGCTGGTAGTTGTTACGGGATTTCATGTTACCAAGGATTATCAGGGCTTAATGATTTTATAATGATGAGTCAGCAAGAGAATCTAGGTTTATCTATTGAGGATGTAATGTTTATTCAAAATAATCTTACATGTTATTGGGGTAATAGAGATGAGCTTTCTAAAGAACAGTATGAAATCATTAAGGAGCTAGGATATAAGTACCGTGGTAATGGAAATTGGCTTTATTTTATATCATATAAGACAGGGTATCATCCTTTTAATTTAAATAAAGAAGAAGTATTAAATTTAACTAAATATTTTGAAATTCTAATTGAAGCTGTTAAACATTATAGAGAAAATGATATAGATGTTGATTTTGAAGGCGAAGAGATGTTTTCGTATTATTTTGACCATAATACTAAAGAGTGGCATGGTAAAGCAATGATGTTACCAATGACGGATTATTCATTTCAATCTTTAAAACTTGCAGATGAAGATTTGATAGAGGAATTAAGAAATGCTAAAAAGACAAGGGGTGTTCTAGAAGTTGACCTTACCTATCTTGGGGTTAGAGTAGATGATGAAAAATTTGAAAGGCCTCTTAATCCTCAGATGTATATAATAGCCGATTATAAAAATGATATGATAATAACAGCCCAAGTGATAGAAGGGGATGAGGAAGCTCCAGTAGCCTTAGCGGGGGCTATTATAGGCTTTATACTTGAATATGGTGCACCAAAAAAAATAATTATAAAAAATCATTTAGTTGCTTCGGTTATTGCTGATATATGTGAGAAATGTAATATTGAAATAGTAAAGCGTAGAAGTTTAGCTACTATTGATAACTTTCTTAATGAGTTTAAAAGATTTCAGAGATAATATATGTTTATCGTTTGACTAATATACTTGTTTTTTCCAAAACATGTTATGATTACTATAGTAGAGTTCGTAGCGGTTGATTGTTCCTAAGGAGATGTGAGTGTGAGTTATGAGTATTCAAAAAAGCCCGCACAGAAGACTTTATATTTTATGCCTAATATTATTACTAGCTTTTATATTACCTTCCTGCTCCCAAGAAGAAGTAGTTAATAGTCAACAGAAGGAAGAGGAAGAAACACAGGAACCAATTATTACTGCTGGTGAAGGTGTAGAAGTTGAGTTTATTCCTGATGAAAATGTAGATGTAGACCCCGAGTTTTTAGACAATTTATATAATTTCACAGAAAAGACATCTGCAATCCTATTAAATAAAGATGACAAAAACCAAGTCTATGCACCAATTAACTCCTACCTAGCCTTATCCGTACTTGCTGAAATGACTAATGGTCAGGCAAGAGAGGAGATACTAGATGCCCTATCTGTTGATGATATAGACTATAATCAGCTTGAACTTGTCGACAGCTTGTCTGCCTTAACCCGTATCCGAGGGATTGATACAGGAGAAATGAGTATTAATAACTCATTATGGTTAAATGAAGAAATAAACTATAAAGATGGGATATTATCTAAGTTAGAAGACAAATATAGTACAGAAATATATAAGGGGATCTTTACAGACAAGGATTATCAAGATAAGATAACAAACTGGGTATATGAGAATACTGGACAAGCGTTCAGTCCTGACTTTAATCTATCAGATATGGATGAACCTGGTGGATTTATTAGTATAAATACCTTGGATTTTAACAACCAGTGGTTAACTCCTTTTGAGGAAGAAGATACATCAATTGAGACTTTTTATCTAGATGACGGAACAGAAGTTGAATGTGAATTTATGAAAAATGTTGACCCTTCAACCTCATTTCTAAAAGGTGATAACTATTTATCAACTAGTTATTGGCTCTTAGGACATGAAGGTATGATCTTTATTCTCCCTGATGAAGGAGTAAGTGTGGAAGATATACTAATGGAAGAAGGAAAGTTATCCAGCATTATTTCCGATTGGGCTAATGATAATATATCCATGGGAGAAGTAAGTCTATCGGTTCCGAAATTCGATTATTCTGTAGAGTTAGATCTACTTGAACTTGCAAATGCAATGGGTATTAAGAAAACATTTAATACCAGCTCAAATGCTTTTTCAGACCTAACTGATACAGACCTATATGTTAGTCAGATGAAACAGGCAACTAAGATAGGAATAGATGAAAAGGGCTGCCGGGCTTCATCTTACACAAGTGTAAATGCTTTTACTTCAGGAGTATGGGATGACAAGGTGGAAATGAACCTTAATAGACCATTTATCTATGTACTGTACAAAGACGGAGTTCCTTTTATAACAGGAGTTGTTAGGAACCCCTTATCAAATTAAAGAATAAATTATAATAAGAGTTTAATCTTTACAATAATTAACCTTGTCATTGGATAATCTACAATCCGGGCAAGGTTAATTGTTTGTATGGGTTTTTATCTTCAAATTCATTTAAATAATCAAAGCACTGTTTAACATTATATATGATTCCTTGTGATTTACACCTTTTTTCAAATAGAGTCATCAACTTTTTATGATTAGGACTTGCTATTTCATAAGAGTTACCATATGTATTTATATATCGTTCTTTCAAACCTGGAAAATGTTCATCTAATTTTTTATAAAAATACTCTCTGTTTCCTTCCCTAAGGGTCATCCCCATTCCAAAGCATATTATTCCGTGTACTTTTGCTTCTATGCAGTAGTCTAGGATACCATTGATATTTTCTTCTGTATCATTAATAAAGGGAAGAATGGGGCTAAGCCAGACAATAGTGGGGATACCATTTTCATGCATTTTTTCCTTTTACGACTAAGGGTATCCTCTAATAAGGCAGTTGCATTTACTTTCACTTCGATATCTTCAAAGTCATGATTTATCTGATAACATCTACTTCTAGAATCACAATAGATACAGCCGTGAGTACAACCACGATAAATATTCATACCATTTTTCCCTGATAAAATTCCCTTCACTTCTACTTCATGCATCGACTTCTCCTTAGAATAATCTAAATTTCTTATTACATTTTAAGTATATCTTAACAGAATGTGATTTACCAGTAATATAATAATTAATAGAAAGGGTATAATAATATGAGGTGTAATTTTTTGATTATAATTGACACCCTATCCCTAGTGCATTATCATAAATCTATCTTATAAAATAAAAGAAAATGGGGGGGCAACTATGAACAAAGATTTAGTATTATTTTTAATTAGAGCTAAGAGAAAAACCTATGCAGCTAAAGGGGCAGAAGTTGAATCTTCAAGGCCAAATTCACATGACCTTAAATATCAGGGTAAAAAAATATACGAATGTTATTACCACGGTGGAATTATAGAATAAATCTGTAAAATTAATAAAGATAATAAGATAGGAGCAGTAATATGGCAAAGTATGAGAAAAGATTAAAAGGAAACTTTAGTGAATTATTACGATGGGTTGATAAAGACATTATGAGAGGCAGTGCATCTATTAGTTATGAGGGTGGTAGTGATGTTAACATGGGTAATGCAAGAGTTGCCGTACGTGTGTATGAGAGATATAGCATGACAGGAAGCAATCGCGTAAGTCTAAACCTAACACTTGTAGGAGTAGGAGAAGATTTGTTTGTTTCTGCCATTACTTCAGGGGGAAGTCAGGCGGTTTTATTCAAAATTAATACATTTGGTGAAGAGAGTTTTCTTGAAACATGTGTAGAATCAATAGAAAAATATATTAAGAGATTTTAGCCTATAAACATGTAGAAATATTGATACTATTTAAAAGATTTCTTATTTGTAATATACCATAGTTTATACTATAATTATTGCAAGGATAATGTCAATTGCCAAAGAATTTTGGAGGATTGGATGCTTTTGACGGAACGGAGGAAGTAAGATGAAAAGAGAAGAGTTATTCGGAGAAAAGGTTATTGAACTAAGGATATTAGAATTCAAATCTGGATCAAATTTGTACGGAATTGATATTAAAGACATTAGGGAGATTATGCCATATGATGGGGATTGTACTTCTATACCTAACTCACATCCATACATAGAAGGAATGATTATGCCAAGAGACTTTATAATTCCTATTGTAAATGTTACTAAAGCCCTAAATATATCTGATGATTATGTCGACAATAATACAACAGATGATGTATATGATGAAGATGATACATATGATGAAGTAGATGAATTTGATGTTTTAAAAGGTGTTAATATGTTGGTTGTAACTAGTATAAAGCAGCAGAACATTGGACTTTATGTAAATAGAGTAGAAGGAATTCAGAAGATAACCAACAGGGATATTAGAGAAGCTGGAGCAAATCTAACTACCCCTAATACTGAAGCAGTGCTAGGTATTTATGAAAGTAATGGTAGAGAGGTGGAAATAATAGATTTTAGAAAAATTTTCTCCGAAATTAACCCTAATATAAACTTCTAAGTTGGTAGATTATGCCGCCTTAGATTACATAGAAGGATTGGTGGTTTGATGGCTAAATGCAGAACATGTAAAAAGGATATTGCAGAAGGTGTAGAATACTGTGACGATTGTCTTAATGAAAACCTTATTAAAGATAGTGAGGATTACTTGGACAGTCTATTAAATTCCGTCAAATATCCAGAAGAAGAAATAGAAGAAGAGAAAACAGAAGAAACAGAGGAAGCGTACAAGCCTGACCAGGTGGAGGAGCCACAAGAATTCGAAGAAGATTATGACATAGATAACATTATGATGGAAGAGATTCAAGAACTATTACAAGAAGAAACAGGGAATCAAGAGGATGAAAATAATGAAGCAATACTAGAAGATGACTTCGATACTGATTTTTCACCCCTTATTCCAGATGATAGTTTAGAAGATGATTTGTCTAGTTTACTAAAGCAGATGAATTCAGATGATTCCATTGCTTCTGAAATTAAGGAAATTAATAATATTATTACAGGAGAAACGCCTGAAGACCAGGTGGAAAGTGATTATCCAATTGATATAGGAGATGTCTTTGCTGACGCACTTTCTGCAGTTGAGTCATTAGATGATGAAGAAACTGTAGAAATTGAAGAAGCTATGGTTGCTAAAGAGGAGGAAGTTCCCTCCCCTCCAAAAGAAAAGAAAGATAGTCTTATAAAAAGAATTTTTGGCAATGTTGAAGAAACGGAATTAGAAAAAGCTTTAGCAGATAAAGAAGAAAAAAAGAAACATAAAAAAGATCAGAAAAAAAATCAGGAAAAAGAACAGACAAAAGAAGAGAAGAAAAAGAAGAAAGAGAAAAGACAAGAAGAGAAAAAACAGCGACAAGAAGTAAAGAAAAAGGAAAAAGAAGAAAAGAGAAAAAAGAAGGAAGAAGAGAGAAAGAAAGCAGCAATTGAGGTACTTGATGAGATTGAGGATGAGGGAAAGATAAATCCCATGGGTTCTTCTTTAGTCTTTGTCTTTTTTGGTATTGTATTGATTGTCATTTTAATAGGAACTAATGCTTTCACTTATTCACTTAATATAAAAAGGGCAGGAAGTTATTTCAATCAAAATAAATATACTGAAGCCTATAATGAGGTTTACGGAGTTGAAGTTAATGACTCTGATATTGAACTTTATGACAAAATAATGACAGTAATGTTTGTTAATAAGCAGCTTAATTCCTATAATAGTTATTATGCAATGGGTAAATACCCTGAAGCATTAGATTCTTTGCTAAAGGGCTTACAAAGATATGATAAATATCTTGAGTTTGCAACAATTATAGGTGTTATGTCTGATCTTGATTATGTGAAAACTCAAATCTTACATGAACTGGATAATGTGTTTGAACTTTCTGAAGAAGAGGCCTATAGAATTATAAACAGTGAAAATCAGATGGAATATAGTATCCGTGTTTATGATATTATACTTGAAAATGGTATATATGATTCTATATAAATGAATATAAATATTATTAAAGGTAGTCAGGAGAAGCAAATGGGAAAGAAAAGAATTATCCCCTGCCTAGATATTAATAATGGTAGGGTAGTAAAAGGTGTCAATTTTGTTGACTTAAAAGATGCAGGTGACCCAGTTGAAATTGCCAAGGCTTATAATAAAGCTGGAGCAGATGAACTGGTTTTTCTAGATATTACAGCAACATCAGAGGCAAGAGAAATAAAGTATGATTTGATTGAAAGGGTTTCTAAGGAACTTACCATACCCTTTATAGTAGGTGGTGGTATTAGAACTATAGAAGACTTTGAAATTCTCTTTAAGGCAGGAGCTGACAAGGTTTCAGTTGGCTCAGCAGCCATCTCAAATCCTATGTTAATCAGTGAAGCTTCCAAAAGGTTTGGAAGTCAGCGGGTAATTATAGCCATAGACGCTAAGAAGCGAGAGGATGGCTCAGGATGGAATGTCTATACAAAAGGCGGAAGAGAAGATACTGGTCTTGATGTAATAGACTGGGCAATTAGGGTTAGTGAGTTAGGAGCCGGAGAAATCCTTGTAACTAGTATGGAAGCTGATGGTACAAAGCAAGGCTATGATATAGACTTAACTAAAACTATATCAGAAAATACAAATATTCCAGTGATTGCTTCTGGTGGAGCAGGAAAATTGGAACATTTTTATGATGCATTGACAATTGGTAAGGCAGATGCAGTACTTGCAGCATCCTTATTTCATTTTAAAGAGATAGAAATTATGGATTTAAAGAGATACCTTGATGACAAAGGTATAGATGTAATTTTGTAAAGTTAATTGACTTTAGGAAAGAGGAATTGTCTTGATTGCTATAAGTGATGATTGGTTAGATGCAATAGGTGAAGAATTTAATAAGGAGTATTTTAAGAATTTATATAATTTTGTTAAAGAAGAATATGAAAATCATCTTGTATTTCCAAAAGAAGAGGACATTTTTAATGCATTTAACCTGACTCCTTTACCCCAAGTAAAGGTTGTTATATTAGGACAGGATCCTTATCATAATGAAAACCAGGCCCATGGTCTGGCTTTCTCTGTAAAGGCAGGGGTTAAAACTCCACCCTCCTTGGTTAATATATATAAGGAACTTCATGAAGACCTAGGATGTTATATAGCTAATAATGGCTACCTAGAGAAGTGGGCAAGGCAAGGGGTGCTTTTGTTAAATACAGTTTTAACAGTCCGAGCCCATGAGGCTAATTCCCATAGAGGAAGAGGGTGGGAAGACTTTACTGATGCAGCCATAAGGGCAGTTAATGCTCAAGATAGGCCAATTGTATTTATCCTATGGGGTAATCCAGCCAGGAAGAAGAAGAGGATGCTTAATAATCCTAAGCATCTAATATTAGAAGGGCCTCATCCAAGCCCCTTATCATCATATCGCGGCTTTTTTGGAAGTAAGCCATTTAGTAAGACCAATGAGTTTTTAAAAGAACATAATATAAAGCCTATAAATTGGCAGATAGAAGATATAAATGAATAAAATTAAAAACCGGCCTATGATACATGACAGTATCATAGGCCGGAAACTTTATTTATAAGAAATTAACTTACTCTTTCTTTCTTTTCATCAGGCTTTTCCTCAGTCTTCTTTTCAGCCTTTGTCTCTTTCATTACTTTTACCTTCTTTGCTTCCGCTTCTTCTTTTTCCATATTCTTAAAGGCAGTTGAAAGCATTAGCTTAATTCTATTTAACTGGTTAACTTCACTAGCACCTGGGTCATAGTCAATTGCCACAATATTTGAATCTGGATATTGTTCTCCTATTTCTTTAATTACACCCTTACCAACAACATGGTTTGGTAGACATGCAAATGGTTGAGTACAAACAATATTTTTGACACCAGATTTTATTAGTTCAATCATTTCACCTGTTAGGAACCAGCCTTCGCCAGTTTGATTACCAATAGAGACTATAGGTTCTGCATATTCTGCAAGTGTTTTTATAGGAACAGTAGGTGAAAACCTCTTACTAGCCTTAAAGGCTTTGTTGGATTCTGTACGGAATCTCTCCATTGCCCAAATAACTATATTAGAAATTATGGCACTTCTTTTACTTTTTCCAAGGTATTCTGCCTTAAAGTTTTGGTTATAGGCACAGTACATAAAGAAGTCTATTAGACCTGGAACAACAGCTTCTCCGCCTTCTGCTTCTATAAGATCAACCAGATAATTATTAGCCGATGGTAAGAACTTAACTAGGATCTCACCAACTACACCAACTTTAGGTTTCTTAAGGTCTTCATGTATTTCTAGATTATCAAAATCATGGATAATACCCCTGATGTTTTTCTTGTATTCTCCCCATTTCCCTTTTTCAAGGCTCTTTCTACATTTTTCAACCCATTTTTCGTGAAGGGCATTAGCGGATCCAGGAACTTTTTCGTAAGGTCTAGTTGCATAAAGAACCTTCATAAAGATATCCCCATATTCTAAGGCTTGCATTGCTTTAATTAAAAGCTTTGGTGTTATTTTCAAGCCAGGGTTTTTCTCAATTCCTGAAGCACTAAGAGAAATCACTGGAATATGGCCCATGCCGGCGTTTTCAAGGGCTCTACGAATAAAATTCACATAGTTGGTTGCCCTACAGCCTCCACCTGTTTGTGTAATCATTATGGCAACTTTATCTAGATCATACTCTCCTGACAGCAAGGCATCCATAAACTGACCAACCACCATCATTGAAGGGAAGCAGGCATCATTATTAACATATTGTGTTCCAATATCTATAGCTCTCCGGTTATCATTTGGAAGGACTACCATATTATAACCTTCGCTTTTTACCACAGGCTCCAAGAGATCAAAATGTATTGGAGACATTTGGGGAGCTAGTATAGTATAATCCTTCTTCATTTCTTTGGTAAAGATTTTCCTATGGTATGCTGAAGAAGAAGGCTTTGGTTTGAAATTATTAGCATCTCTTTCTCTAACTGCTGAAAGTAGGGAGCGAATTCTTATTCTTGCAGCTCCTAGGTTGTTAATTTCATCTATTTTAAGTACAGTATATATCTTACCGGACTTTGTTAATATATCACTTACTTGGTCTGTTGTAACAGCATCAAGTCCACATCCAAATGAATTTAGTTGGACTAGTTCTAGATTGGGTTGGGTACGAACATATGAAGCAGCTGAATATAATCTAGAGTGATACATCCACTGGTCTACTGCTATTGTTGGCCTGTCTGTTTCAGCTAAGTGTGATACAGAATCTTCTGTAAGAACTGCAACACCAAAGGAAGTAATCAGTTCAGGAATACCATGGTTGATCTCAGGATCTATATGGTAGGGCCTTCCAGCAAGAACAATCCCTTTCTTTCCTGTAGCATTTAGGTAAGCAACAGTTTCTTCTCCTTTTTTCTGTAGGTCACTTTGTGATTTTAGGAGTTCAGCCCAGGCTGCATCAAATGCTTCTTTTACTTCATCCTTACTAATACCAGACTTTGCACTATATATTTCATCTAATCTATCATAGAGAATTTGTTCATTTTCAAATGACATAAATGGAATTTCGAACTCCACAGTAGGGTCTTTTATTTCTTCCATATTGTTTTTTATATTTTCCGGATAAGAAGTTACAATAGGGCAATTATAATGATCATTTGATCCTGGAACTTCATCACGTTCATAAGGAATGCAAGGATAGAATATATATCTTATTCCTTCATCATATAGCCATTTTACATGGCCGTGAGCTAGTTTAGCTGGATAACATTCTGTTTCACTAGGAATTGACTCTATTCCTAATTCATAAGTTTCTCTAGTTGTTGTAGGAGATAGTACAACCCTATAACCTAGCTTGGTGAAAAATGTATGCCAAAATGGATAATTTTCATACATATTTAAAACTCTAGGGATACCAACAGTTCCCCTAGTAGCTTCTTTTTCACTTAGGGAGTCATAGCCAAAGATTCTGTCTAATTTATATTCATATAAGTTAGGTATATTTTCTTCGTTTTTCTGTTTTCCAATTCCTCTTTCACAGCGGTTTCCAGATATAAATCTGCGTCCACCAGAGAATCTGTTAATAGTTAGCATACAGTTATTTGTACAGAGGCCACATCTAGCCAAAGTGGATTTTACTTTTAAATCATTGATTTGATCTATGGTCAGCATACTTGTTTCTTGTCCGGTGTAATGCTCTCTAGCTATAAGAGCAGCACCGAAAGCTCCCATTAGACCTGCAATATTTGGTCTGATTACTTCTTTGCCAGATGTTTTTTCAAAGCTTCTTAAGACAGCTTCGTTATAAAAGGTTCCCCCTTGAGCAACCATTTTTTCTCCTAGTTGATCGGGGTTTGTAAGCTTAATTACTTTATATAAAGCATTTTTGATAACAGAATATGCAAGACCAGCAGAGATATCAGCAACAGTAGCTCCTTCTTTTTGAGCCTGCTTAACCTTAGAGTTCATGAAAACTGTACATCTGGAACCTAGATCAATAGGATTTTCAGCAAATAATGCAACTTCTGCAAAGTCTTCTACTTCATAATTTAATGAGTGGGCAAAGGTTTCAATAAAAGAACCG
>CAYOAJ010000019.1:0-1938 GCA_964401895.1 uncultured Herbinix sp. | reverse complement strand
CATTTCATATCTTGGCCACCGATGTCCAAGATGTAGTCAACTTCTGGCTCAAAGAAAGCAGCAGCCTTATAGTGGGCTACAGTTTCCACTTCTCCTTCGTCTAACATAAGGGCAGACTTAATTAGTGCTTCTCCGTATCCTGTTGAACAGGAACGAACTATTTCAGCACCCTCTGGAAGTATTTCATATATTTCTTTTATAGATTTAATTGTAGTTTTTAGTGGGTCACCATTGTTATTACTGTAAAATGAATAGAGCAGGGAACCATCTTCGCCGACTAAGGCAACTTTTGTTGTAGTAGAGCCAGCGTCCACACCAAGAAAGCATTTTCCTGTGTAATCTTCTAGGCTAGCTTGATTAACTGAATGAAGAGAGTGTCTTGCCTTAAATTCATTGTATTCATCTTGGTCCTTAAAGAGAGGTTCTAGTCTGTGTACCTCAAAATCCATCTCAATACCACCGCTTAATTTTTTATGTAAATCAGAAAGTGATATTGTAACATTCTTATCATGGTTCATTGCAGCACCTATAGCAGCAAAGAGATGAGAGTGTTCTGGAGCAATTATCTGATTACCTTCTAATTCTAGGGTACGGATAAAGGCATTCTTTAGTTCATCTAGGAAGTGGAGAGGACCACCTAGAAAGGCTACGTTTCCTCTAATAGGTTTTCCACAAGCTAGTCCACTAATCGTTTGATTTACTACCGCTTGAAAAACAGAAGCAGCAAGATCTGGTTTAGAGGCTCCATCATTAATTAATGGTTGAATATCAGATTTTGCAAAAACACCGCATCTAGCAGCAATTGGGTAGATAGATTCATAAGACTTTGCGTATTCATTTAATCCAGCAGCATCTGTCTTAAGGAGACTTGCCATTTGATCAATAAAGGAGCCAGTACCCCCAGCACAAACGCCATTCATACGTTGGTCAACCCCGTTTGTGAAATACATTATCTTAGCATCTTCACCGCCAAGTTCAATTGCAACATCTGTTCGCGGTGCATAATCCTGTAAAGCATCAGATACAGAAACTACCTCTTGTACAAAGGGGGTATCCAAATGCTTTGAAATAGTTAGGCCACCAGAGCCTGTTATAACTGGTGATACAGTAACATCACCTAAGGCTTCCTCCGCCATCCCAACTATCTTTGCTAATGTTTCTTGAATATTGGCAAAGTGTCGCTCGTAATCATAAAAGAGAATCTCATTGTTTTCTCCTAGTATTACAATTTTTACAGTAGTCGAGCCGATATCAATGCCAAGTAAATATTTAACCATGTAAGTGTCACCTCAAAATTTTCGTTTAATTATATAATTTTCAAATTAATCCTTATCATTATACGATAGATAATGTTTAAGTTCAAATTATAAAATATTCAAATAAAAAGCCCTAACATATCATTTACTTATATAATAATATGAGAAACAATTGAAAAAGTTACGACAAAAGTTTATAGAAATAGAACAAGTAACTATTATTCTAACATTCTTCTACAAAAAGTAAATAAAAAAATTGTTAAATCTATAGAAACTACCTCTTAAAAGAAATAAATTATGTCTTTAATTCCTTAGCTTGTGTTTGACATATATAAGTAAAAAACATATGATTAACTTAATTTAATTTTTTGAAGGGTAAAGGTGAAAATGAACTTTATTAATAAATTAGAAAGAAGATTTGGAAGATATTCAATAAAAAACCTTATGAAATACGTTTCAATCTTATATCTAATAGGTTTTTCTATAAACTTACTACATCCTGGACTTTATCAATATTTAACTCTAGATTTTAGAATGATTTTCAGGGGACAGATATGGAGACTTATAACCTTTGTTATCCCCAATGTAGGTTTAAGTGGGATTTTTCTTACGGCTATTTCAGTATTTGTATATTATATTATTGGTAACACCTTAGAGAGAACTTGGGGTTCTTTTCGGATGA
>CAYOAJ010000018.1:0-16530 GCA_964401895.1 uncultured Herbinix sp. | reverse complement strand
TGCTGACATTGATGCAATTACAATACTTAATGGAAATGGTTGCTTAAATACAAAATAAATAACTGCATAAACCAAGCCGATAGCACCTATAACCTCTGCAATTGTTATAACTAAAACAGATTTACCTAGATTTTTCATATCTTTTAATACAAACTCACTACCAATACTAAAAGCTATCATTGCAAGTGCCAGTTCACTAATTATTGAAAATGTGTCTATGTCCCCTGGACTAATAAACTTGAAAAATGATGGTCCCAAGAACAGCCCAGCTACTAAATAGCCTGATACATTAGGAAGCTTAAAGATCCCTGCAACCTTTCCTCCAATAATACCTACAAGTAACACAATACAAATCTTAAATAATAAATCCACTTTCTTTCCTCCATATCATAATATTAAACATCATGACAAAGATTATCGCTTTTTCACAAGATATTTTACTAACGATAATTGGAGTTCCCTCCCACCTACCATTTATTATTTACTTGTGAACACAAATTCTGACTCCTTTCTACCTATTTTTTATTTTGTGCATATAAAAAAGCGCATTCGAAAACTCACTTGAGCTTAGTCATACGCTTGGTTTTTCTCCTATGGGATTAGCTGACGGGTTAGGGCTTCCAAGTAGCCCCTCTTAACTAAATAATATTATATTAAGATTCACCCCCATAAATCGGGTCCCCCACTATCTTTGGATATTCGGAGATGTTTCTTCAATTATAGCATATATCCATAGTTAATGCAAACACAAGAAGAGTGTAATTACCACCTTTAACCAAAGATAGTAATTACACTCTTTATTTAACATAAGAATTAAATGATATATATTTTCAAAAGACTTTATATATTAATAGTTTTCTTTTCTAACTTCAAAGTAGCTTTGTGAATGATCACATACTGGGCAAACATCAGGAGCCTTCTTACCCATTACTAGGTGGCCACAGTTTCTACATTCCCACATGGTCTCTTCAGATTTTTCAAAAACTTTTTTCATATCAACATTTTCAAGTAGTTTACGATATCTTTCTTCATGTGCCTTCTCAACGTCTGCAACCATTCTAAAGCGTTCTGCAAGCTCAGTAAAGCCTTCTTCATCAGCTTCTTCAGCCATACGCTTATACATATCAGTCCACTCGTAGTTTTCACCTTCAGCAGCACTTAAAAGGTTTTCCGAGGTATCTCCTAACTCCCCAAGTGCCTTAAACCAAAGCTTGGCATGCTCTTTTTCGTTATTAGCAGTTTCTTCAAATATAGCAGCAATCTGTTGATAACCTTCTTTTCTTGCAACAGAAGCAAAGTATGAATATTTATTTCTTGCAATAGACTCTCCTGCCAATGCTTCATTTAAATTTTTCTCTGTTTTAGTTCCTTTTAAATTCATATCATTTCTCCTTTTCTCTTATTGATTTTAGTAACCCTTACTATCATTACTATAATACAATATTTTAATCCTATCGTCAACAGAGGCTATTATTTTATTAATTCCTTTTAAAGTTAGCAATAGCATCTATAGCCTCTTCCTCACTATAATTAAAAATGAACTTATATAATTCTATTCTATTGGTTTCCCAGTCTAAAACTAGAGGATATCCTATACCATTGTAGCTTTTTGGTGCTTCAAATGCTCCATCAACAGGAATTCGGAAAGTCTCCATAGTGGTAATCTTATTTTCCACAATTTCTCTCATAGCTTCTTGCATCTTATCCTGACTTAAGTTTGTAGTTACTTGACTTAAGATCTCTTTGGATTTTGGAACTAATTGCAAGATATTTTTACTAGAAACTGCACTATTAAATAAAGCTTTTAATACTCTTTGTTGTCTTACAACTCTACCATAATCATAATTAGCACCACCAAGAGTCTTAACTCTTCGTACACGAACATAACCCATGGCCTGATTACCATTAAGGTGGTTTATACCAGGAGACACATTACGATAGGCTTTATTAGATATATAATTGGTCCTATTTAAGTAAGAAGCTTCTTCCTCTCCTAGCTCAATAGTCACTCCACCGAGTATGTCAACTATGGCCTCAAAGGATTCAAAGTTAACTGAAGCATAGCCATCAATCTGAAGCTTATGATTAAGCTCTATTGTTTCAATTAATAAGTCTACTCCTCCTCTTGAATATGCAGAATTAAGTTTGTTATCTTTATATCCTGGAATCTCAACATAGGTATCCCTAAGTAATGATGTTAACTTAACAGTATTGTCCTTAGTATTAATAGTTGCAATCATCATTGCGTCTGTATTCCTAGCTCCCCCGATTTCTTCAATACCAAAAATCAGAAAGTTGTGTACCGAATCGTCTTGCCTTGGTTTAATTACATGCTGAACATTATCATTATCTAAGTCTTCATTATCTAATTGGACATTTTTATAAATAAACTCACTAACATGTTTATATATTAAATTTCGCCCTGTTTCTGTTCCTACTAGTAGAAAAACACCTATAAGGAAAACTGATAAGACAATACCAAAACTTCTTATAAACATATTTGGTTTCTTCTTTTTATTTTTTTTCTTATTGTTTTTTTTATTCTTATTCACTTTTGTACCCTCATCCATTATGTCTTGAACTTGTTCTTTCAATAAATCTTCTATATTATTGTCTTTCATAATTACCCTCTTTTTCTTTTATCATAAAATGTAACTTTTCAAAATATCACATCCTATTTTACCATAGAAGATGCTAAAATGCAGTTAAATATAATAATTTGATTGACTTTTTTTTTATTTTTGCTATACTTTAGTTTATTGGGGCATTGGCGCAGCGGGAGCGCACCACACTGGCAGTGTGGGGGTCAGGGGTTCGAATCCCCTATGCTCCACTTTTTTATTGCACTTTTTTATTGATGGATTGCTCCAAAATCCAAACTCTGCGCTGCTTCCAGTATCACTTCAGAAGTAGTTGGATGAACAAAAATCATTTGTCTTAAATCTTCATCTGTTAATCCTTTAGATATTGCCAATGTAATTGTACTAATTAATGCAGAGGCATCTGGCCCTATAATACTGCAACCTATAATTTTATTAGAAGCATTTTCTTTAATAAGCTTAACAAATCCTTCATTCTGTCCCATAGCCAATGCTTTTCCATTGTTTATATAGGAGGATTTTGATGCAGTATAATCTATCTTTTTTTCTTTACATTCTTCTTCATTAAGCCCAACACTTGCAATCTCTGGTGAAGTGAATATTACATTTGGAACAACCCTATAATCAACCTTTCTTTCTTTACCTATAATGTTATCTATAGCTACCATAGCCTGATATGAGGCAACATGAGCCAACTGATATATATTGGTAACATCACCTATTGCATACACATGTTTTAGATTGCTAACCATTGTATCGTCCACTGCAATACCTTTACCATTATCATTTAACTTAAGATTAATATTTTCAATTCCCAAATTATCCAAATTAGGTTCTCTTCCAGTGGCAATTAAAACCCTATCACTTTTAGTGCTTTCTTCGCCCTTTCTACCCTGGTAGTTAACAAGAGCCTGTCCATTTTCTAACTGCTCTATTGACGTTACTTTGGACTTTGTACTAACTTTAATACCTGCCTTACGACAAGTCTTCAAAAGTTCTCTAGACAGGTCCTTATCAACTATTGCTAGTAACCTATCCATATACTCTATAACATGGACTTCTACCCCTAGATTCCTATATATAAAGGCAAATTCCATTCCTATTACACCACCACCAACAATAGTTATTGATTTGGGAAGTTCTTTACTCTTTACAGCATCAGTGCTAGTCATAACACATGGTAAGTCTATTCCAGGAATTTTAATGTTAGATATCTTTGAACCTGTTGCAATAATTACATTCTTAAATGCTACAACAAGTTCCTCTTCTCCCTTAACCACAACCTTATCTTCATCTATAAAGGAACCATGTCCATAAAGAACTTTTATTTTATTCTTCTTCATCAAAAACTCTATACCTGAAACTAATCTGTCTTTTATCTCATCTTTTCTATCAATAATAGCTGCCATGTCAACTTCTATATTTCCCTTAACCTTTATTCCAAAATCTGCAGCATTTATTAAATCCTTATGTAATTCAGAAGATTTGACTAATGTCTTTGTGGGAATGCAGCCCACATTCAAACAAGTTCCTCCCAGCTTACCACTTTCAACAAGAATCACATTAAGCCCCATCTTAGCCCCGTAAATAGCTGCAACATAGCCACCAGGTCCCCCACCAATCACCAGTAAATCAGTTTCTAAATTAAGCTTATAACTCATATAAATCCCTCCTTCAACATATGTAAATATAACTCAAAAAATCCTTCCATGCAAGATAAACTTACTCAAGAGGTAATAAGCTAGCTTATTTAGAATAAAAACAAAAAAGTAGCATCCAAAATATATACTTCAGATGCTACTTTTATTAAATTTATTCTAGTTCAATTGTACCTGTATTTAAAGCATAATATCGTCCTTCTTGCTCTATCAAATCCTCATGGTCTCCCCGTTCAATAATTTCACCTTGCTCTAAAACCATAATAGCATTTGAATCACGAACAGTAGATAATCTATGGGCAATTACAAAGGTTGTTCTTCCTTCCATTAATTTATTCATACCTTCAGCAATAAGTTTCTCTGTCCTTGTATCCACTGAAGATGTTGCCTCATCCAAGATTAATATAGTAGGATTTGCCACAGCTGCTCGTGCAATAGATAGAAGCTGCCTTTCTCCTTGAGACAAGTTCTGCCCATCAGTAATAAGATGCGTATGATAACCTTCAGGAAGCTTGCTAATAAAATAATGAGCATTTGCCAGCTTAGCTGCTTCAACAACTTCTTCATCTGTTGCATCTAATCTTCCATATCTTATATTATCGGCAATAGTTCCCTCAAAGAGATGAACATCTTGAAGCACTATACTCATGGTACTTCTTAAGTCAAATTTATTAATCCTTCTAATGTCAATACCATCATATAAGATAGAACCCTCATTAATTTCATAAAATCTATTAATTAAATTAGTAATAGTTGTTTTACCAGCACCAGTAGATCCAACAAATGCAATCTTTTGTCCTGGTTTAGCATAAAGATTAATATTCTTAAGAACCTCTTGTCCCTCCAGATATCCAAAGTCAACATCCTGGAATGTTATATCACCACAAAGAGGAACCTCTTCAATTTCCCCATCCTCATTTGGAACAAGCCAATATTGATTACCGTCTCTTGTAGCAAGTCTTACATCTCCATCATCGGTTTCAACTTCCTCATCAAGAATAGCAAAAATTCTTTCTGCACCAGCTAAGGCAGCAAATAGAGTGTTCATCTGATTAGACATCTGTGTTATAGGCCTTGAAATTGTTCTCGTGTATTGTAGGAAGGATGCAAGATTACCCACACTCAACTTACTCCCGATAATTAAAAAGGCACCAAACATAGAAACCAATGCATATAAGACAAAAGATAAATTACCCATAATAGGCATAAGCATAACACCATAAGTTGAAGCATTAGTACTTGCTTGTCTCAACTCTTCGTTTTTATCAGCAAAGGCATCTATAGCACGGTCCTCATAGTTAAAGACCTTTACTACCTTCTGACCAGTCATCATTTCTTCAATATAACCGTTCATATCAGCTAGAGATGCCTGTTGTTGTCTAAAGTTTTTTGATGACCTCTTTCCAACATATCTTGTAGCAAGAAGCATTACTATAAGCATTCCCACCACAATTAAAGTAAGGGTTGGACTAAGAATAATCATCATTGTAAATGTACCAACAAGTGTAATAGTTGATAAAACAATCTGAGATACCGTTTGCTCAAGAGCTTGATTCAGTATGTCAACGTCATTAGTGAATGTTGACATTAAATCACCATGTGAATGAGTATCAAAATATGAGATGGGCAGTTTTTCCATGTGAGAAAACATATCCTTACGAATGGTATGGACTGTTTTTTGTGAAAGCCTTGTCATAGATATGTTTCCAATATATTGACCAAGTACAATAAAAATCATAATAATACCCATTATAATAAGTTGTCTAATAAACTGTCCCTTGTTAAAATCTCCAACTAAATTATCTATGATTGGACTAAGCATCCCATTAGCAGCAATTCGTGCTAGGGAAGTAATCATTATAAATAAAATACCAATAAAAAAGGTCGACTTATAAAAACGAAAATATTTAAATAGTCTTAATAATGTCCTTTTAGGATCCTTAGGTTTAAGCCTTCTACGATTTACTTTATTATTTGTACTCATTCTCCAATCACTCCTTTCTCTTGGGAGTCATGGATTTCCCTATAAATAGGGGAAGATTTTATCAATGTTTCATGATCTCCAATAGACTCTATCTGTCCCTCATGCAAGACTAGGATACGATCAGCTTCCTTAATTGATGCTACCCTCTGTGCTATTATTATTGTTGTCACATGGGATAATTCTTCTTTAAAAGCATGTTGTATCTTTGCATCTGTTGTCATATCAACAGCACTAGTTGAATCATCTAGTATAATAACCTTGGGATCTTTAAGTAGAGCTCTTGCAATTGTAAGCCTTTGCTTTTGACCTCCTGAGAAGTTGTCTCCTCCTTGTTCCACTCTGTGGTCAAGTCCATCTTCATATTCAGAGACAAACTCCCAAGCTTGAGAATGTTTTAGTGCAGTGATGATTTCTTCATCAGTAGCATCATCTTTACCCCATCTCATATTCTCTCTTATGGTACCTGAAAATAGGGTGTTCTTCTGTAATACAAAGGCTACTTGATCTCTTAAAGCTTTCATGTCGTAATCCCTTACATCAACGCCACCAACCAAAACTGCTCCCTCAGATACATCATATAATCTTGGTATCAATTGAACCAAAGAAGACTTTGATGAACCTGTAGAGCCAATAATTCCAAGAGTTTCTCCAGACTTAATAGAAAAGTCAATATCTTTTAAAATATAATCCTTATTATCATAATAAGAAAAAGAAACATCCTTAAATATTATAGAACCATCCTTAACCTCATATACCTTATCATCAATTTCCTGAATCTCAGAATCCTTATCTAAGACCTCATTAATCCTTTGCATAGAAGCAGAACCTCTTAAAAACTGCATAAAGAACATTGAAATCATTATTATTGACATCATAACTTGGCTTATGTAGGTAATAAGCGCCATTAGATCTCCACCGCCCAAACTTCCTGCTACTACTTCTTTCCCTCCAAACCATAAGATAGCTATAATTAAAGAATATATAACTAAGTTCAGAAATGGCATTAACATAAGAACAAGTGAAATAGCCTTTAAAGATGTATCTCTCAATCTATCATTTCTTTTTTCAAATCTTTTTTCTTCATGTTCTTGTCTATTAAATGATTTTACAACTCTTATACCTGTTAAATTCTCTTGTATAATAGCATTTACCCTATCCACACGACTTTGTAGTTTTAAAAACAAGGGTCTTGACTTTTTTAATATAATAAAAATCGCTACTGTCATTACAGGAATTGCTATGGCAAATAATATTGCTACTTTGGGATTAAGAATAATAGCCATTATAAGTGCAAATATAAACATTGAGGGCGCTCTAATTCCCATTCTTAAACTCATCATTGTAACCTGCCCAATAGTATTACAATCATTAGTAAGCCTTGTGATTAAAGAAGAAACCGTAAAATCATCAAGGTTTGAAAATGAAAAGCCCTGAATTTTCTTAAAAGTTTTATTCCTAATTTCAGATGCAAATCCATGTCCAGCTCTTGCTCCACAATGAGAGCTTGCAACACCAAAAATCATAGCCAATACGGCAGCTACAACCATGGCTATTCCAACTTTAACAATATAATCAATATCCCTATTGTTGATTCCTTCGTTAACTATTTTGGCCATTAGAAATGGAATAACCACATCTGCAATAACCTCTAAAATCATAAATATCGGACTAAGGATAGCATAGACCCGATACTTTTTCATTAATGGTAATACCTTTTTCAATTAACCAACCTCCTAAGTTCTTATATATTTCCGTCATAAGCAAATAAAATAAACGAATATTACAATATTAGCTTAAAATAAGATTATTGTCAACAATTTAACACTTAAGATTATACCATAGATTGTTGAGTTAGGAAAGATAAAAGGTGTAATGACAATATTCCTACTATCAAAATGGAATATATCAGAACACCTATATGCATCTCTATTTGTCAAGATTTGTCCATATGTTGTATGTTTCATATAGTTCTATCATTGAATTACTTTTATCATTAGCTTTTGCAGACCCTTTCAATCTAGCAATACTATTAGACATATTATTAATTTCATCCCGCTCTACGGAAAATTGAATTCTAGAAACAAGAGTCATCCATGCCTTATTTAAATCATCAATTCCTTTATTAACCTCATCCCAGTTTTCATTATCTACCTCTTCTCTTAGATCGATAATAATCTGATTAAAGTCATCATCCTTACCTATTGGTTTTTTTAAAAATCTTACACTTTGCATAATAAAGATAAATAATAGTATGGTAACAATAGGGATGGATATAGTTAAAAATCTTCTCATACAATTCCTCCCTACTAATATGGTCCTTTATAATCACCAATATCTCTTACATTCTTTATCTTATCATTATACTTGTCAACATAAATATCTCCCGCCTCATTTAGAGTAACTAAGAAAGCCTCTGATATATCTTTTACACCATTTTTTTTCAGCTGTCTCATTAGCCAATTCTTATCCTTATTCATTTCTTTTAAGTTATCTTCAAAAAGGATGCCATCATATATTATCTCTGTACTAATACCAGATGATTTAGCTTTAACCTTCATATCCTGACGGTTTACCGGTAAATACTCTGGTTTTTTTAGTACTGATATCTTTCCACTCGGCTCTAAAATGGCGTATTCAACTTCATTTAAATCAAAAATGTCCTTATCCCTTAAAAGTCCTAGAATATCTGAAAGAGCAAATCTCATTTTTTTTAAAACATCATCCATTATCTTCCCATTCATAATTACAATGACTGGTTCACCTTCTAGATACTTTGCCGCATATCTCCATTTCAATGAAATAGTTCTCATTACATATCCTAGACCTGCCCAGGTTAATAATCCAACCCAGTGGGGCCAAGCTCTGCTGGAAAGGTCTACGGTAAGTTCAGATGCAATTGACCCTATAGTAATTCCTAAAATATAATCAAAAAATGTCAATTGACTAATTTGTTCTTTCCCTAAAATTCTAGAAAATATTAAAAGAGAGAAATAGGCAATAACCCCTCTTACGAAGACGACTAAGCCCTCATTCATAAGATCACCTCCAATAAGACTATGGAGATAGGTTTTGCCTAAATCTAATATTTTATACCTTGAATTCTTTAATTGCGTTATTTAATTTCTGAGCATCTTCTTCTAGTGCCACAATAGCTTTCTGTAGGCGTTCTACTGAATCTATTTGTTCTTCTGAGGTAGCACTAATTTCTTCTGATGATGCAGCTGTTTCTTCTGTTACTGATGAAATATTTTCTATAGCTGCTAAGGTGTCATCCTTAGAAATCTCAATAGTATCTAATCTAATTGCTATATCATTTAAATTAGTTACAAGTTCATTTATATGTTTGCTGATACTATTAAATACGTTAACAGTCTCATCCAATGCAAGTGTCTGAGATTCAACTATAGATTCTGCTTCTTCAGCTGTGCTTACAGTTTCTTTATTCTGTTTTGTAACTTCTTTTACTGTATTTTGAATTTCTCTAGCAGCTTCTGCACTTTGTTCTGCTAGTTTCATTATTTCATCTGCTACAACTGAAAAACCTTGTCCAAATTCTCCAGCTCTAGCTGCTTCAATTGAGGCATTTAATGAAAGTAAGTTTGTCTGGAAAGCTATATTATTAATAACATTTACAAACTTCTCAATCTTCTTGGACTCAGCTTCAAACGCTTGAATCTTTGCAATAACTTCTGCTGTAATCTCAGAAGTAGCTTTTGATTTATGATTTAATTCATCAACAATCTTTAAACCTTCACCAGCTACAGACTGGGTATCGTTAGCTATTTGCTCTATTCTATTAGTATTTAAATATAGCTGATTAATATTTTCAGATAAATTTGTCATTTGAATTAAGCCATTCTCTGCATCCTCTGCCTGTTGAAGAATGCCTTTTCCACTTTCATCTATTGAAGTTGATATTCCTTTGGTTGCAAACAATAGATTTGACGCTGTATCTGTTAGATTTAGGGCCGAATCTGTAACGGTGTTACTAACCCCCTGTACATTTCCAATCAAGTCCCTCATATTATAAATCATATCATTTACCCCATTGGATAAGGTGGCAAATTCGTCTTTTCTATTAGTAGTAATTGGATTACGTAAATCTCCTTTGGCCACCAATTCAACAGATTTATTAATTGAATTAATAGTGCTAATCATTCCTTTTGTTATTGCAAAGGCTATTCCAAGAGCAATAACAACTGATATGGATACAAATACAATACTTAATACCCTAATGCCACTTACTTCACTTAATATAGTACTCTTTGGTATCAAAGTACAAAGCATGGCATCTATATTATCAAATTTACTATATATGTATAGGTAATCATCACCTTCATATTCTACATATGTAAAACCTTTTTGTTCATCTGATTCTAAGGATTCAAGGTAAAAACTTTCGTTTGTAAAAATTTTTTTAACATCATCAACGATTAATGTTTCCCTACCTTCATTTGTAACAAATCCAATAATACTTCCTTCACCCATGTCATACTCTTTAAAGTTCTCTTTAATTTGATTGGCTGACACGTCAATAATTATGTAACCTGCACCATTATTCATTTTTCTTATAAAAGAAGAAGCATAGTTTGCAGTATTATATAGATTGATACCTTCAAGCATAAACATATCTAATTGTGCGTGTTCACTAACCCATAAGGACTCTATAGGAATCTCTTGAAATATTAGACCTATTTCTGTTTCTTGAAACTCTTCATATAAATTGTCTTTAAAATTATATACTGTAGATATTCCCACACCATTCTTAGCTATTATATGTATATTGGCAATAAACCTATTAGCACTGGTTAAAATAGAAATTCTATCTTGAATATCAGCAAATGTCTTTTTTAATTCTATTGCTTCATCATATTCTAATTCAAAATAATCTCTGATATTAATATCTGATGTTAGCTCTAAAGCCGATCTTTCCATCATGGATAAGCCCATATTCATATATTTACTCATGGCATCTACTGTATCAATTGTACTTTCTTCATAGTTACTAACAATAGCATCCTCTGCCTTTTTGTAAGATACAAATCCATAAATAGCTAACAAAACAACTGGAATAAAGAGCCCTATAGCCAGTCGATACTTAATACTGTGAAATTTATCAGTAAAAGATATGTCAGATTCCTTAGGTTCTTTAGATTTATCTTTTCTAAACAGTGACGTAATTTTAGACTTAACAGCTTTCTTCTCCTCTTCCCCATTGTCCTCAAAACTAATTGTAGAATTTTCTTCTTTTATAGCTTCATTTTCTTCATTTTCAATTGTATTTTTTTCATTTATATTCATTCGTAAGCCCCCTTCTATTTGTCATAATCTCCTCTATTAAATTTTACCAATCTATAAAAATATAGTCAAGCTATTGGTCCTTTATAATGTTAACACTTTGCAAACAGTTTGTAAACAGTTTGTAAGCACATTATAATTATCAAGGATATTTATTACTTTTATCAATGATAACTTGTATTTTTTAACAAGTCAATATATAATAATTAGATGTACCACCATTTACCACAAAATATGAATACAGAGGATGACTATTATGAAGAAAAATTTAAGAGCATTTTTAATAATATCTATATTTACTTTCCTTGTTGCCTGTAGCAAAACAAGAGGAAACAAGGTTAGTATTGGAAACATTTCTTTTTTATATAATGATGAAGTTTGGACTCAAGTAGGGGGATTTGATGAAAATGAGCCAATAGAATTCAAAGATGAATATGAAAATTCACTTATTATCTTTGTTACGGAGGAAACCACATACCAACACCCCCAAGAAATGATTGATATCTTTGAGACATTTAGAATTAATAATGAAAGTTTCAAGGTCTTTCTTCAACCTACAAAAATTGATGTAAAGGGAAACAGCTGGTATGAGCATGGATATGAATTAGATGACGGCACTACAAACCACAAGATTTATCAAAGATTTTATGGTGAATATTATAGTGCAATTAACATAAGATATATCTCAAACCCTGAGAATTATGATAAAAACCTTCAAGCAGCAAAAGAATTAATGTCCACTGTTGAAATAGATTTATTATCTAATAAAGAAAATGAAGATAAGGCCAAAGAATCCCTAGTTGGTGAATGGGACCTTTCAAATAATGGTTATTTGATACTTAATCAAGATGGTACATATGAATGGTACCAAGATAGTTCCAAAGATAAAAACAATTATCATTTTGGAACATATGGTTGTGATATAG
The DNA here is from genome assembly GCA_964401895.1 of uncultured Herbinix sp. Classification (GTDB taxonomy): domain Bacteria; phylum Bacillota; class Clostridia; order Lachnospirales; family Lachnospiraceae; genus Mobilitalea. The sequence goes on along the minus strand of CAYOAJ010000018.1, from coordinate 4,064 downwards.
AGAGTAAAGAATTAGCTTTCTTTTCTTTTGAAGAAGGGGAAGGCTTTTACCTAGTCCTCTTTCTTGAAGATTTGATTGTAAATGGTGAGACTGGTGGACAAATGGGCTATAAAAGTGATTTTTTAATATCTTTTGATGACATAGAAAGCGATGATTATCAAATGATTAATTTAAGTTCATATAGGATGTATCCAATGACAAGAGTGAAATAATTTCAATTCCTCTTGTCATCTCCTAGGATATCATCAGTGATTTGATCTCCAATATAAGCCTTGCCCGATGATTCTTTATCTATATAGTTTCTTCGGGCTTCTTCTTTAGTCCTTTCAATTTCTTCTTTTAAATCATTAGCAGATAATCTATAAGCTCCCTTACCCATAATAATAAGTTGTTCCATTGCATCAGATGTGGCAACTGTAACATGGTGCTTACTTGCTATTTCATTACCTTCTCTATATATTGATCAGCAGTTTCTGCTTCTTTTGTATAAACAACATTTATATTCTTATATTTACTTATCTCACCTATTCCCCCTTTAACTTTATAGGCATCAAAAACTAGAATTACACTATTCCCCTGATAGCCCTGATAATCACTTAATATATCAATTAGTTTCTCCCTAGCTCCATCTATACTTACTTGGGCTAAATCTTTTAATTCATCCCATGCAAAGATAATATTATATCCATCAACTAGTAGATATTCCTTCTGACTTTTCTTACGCTTACCTTCACTATATTGTCTTATCTGCCCTGAATGTTTCTTTTCATATCCCATTCTGTTTTGGCTATGGCTTAATCTTTGATTTATTGGTCCATAAGTTCTAACAAATATTTCTTCCAATTCTTTATCTTGAACCCAGGAATCTCGCTTATAAGAAGACTTACCTGTAGTTTTTTCTTCTTCTATGCTTTTTTCTATTGTGCCTTCTTCAACTTTTAAATCAATTGGACTTTCAAGATGCATATAGTCCTCAACCTTGTCCCAACTAACCGTAAAACCGGCCCCATGTGCACAAAATATTGAACTACTTGGATTCTCTATGTCACTTCCACTGTCATAGCCAATATCTTCTATTACTTCCTCACTATTATGACAAGGGAGATATCCTCGTAGGGTATAAAACAATCTACCTCTTCCACTTGTATATGATACAACTTCTGTATGATAATCTCTCATGTTTGCAACTGGTGCATATCCCTTTAAGATTGACAGGTCACCATCTGTCTCCGGTGTATCAAACTTTCCACTCATCCTTTGAATATCATTCATAGCCCTACCAAGATGCTCTGAAGGAAGCCTTAATTTGAAATCATAATAAGGCTCAAGAAGAATGCTTTTACTCTTTTCTAACCCCTGTCTTACAGCCCTATAAGTTGCCTGCCTAAAATCTCCCCCTACAGTGTGTTCATTATGAGCCCTTCCATTAATCAAAGTTATCTTTATATCTGTAATTGGAGAACCAGTAAGAACTCCAACATGCTCTTTCTCTTCTAAATGAGTAAGAATTAATCTTTGCCAATTACGATCCAGCTTATCTTCACTACAAGCACTATAAAACTCAAGACCAGCTCCTGGCTCATTGGGTTCTAATAATAAGTGTACCTCACTATAATGTCTAAGGGGTTCAAAGTGCCCAACACCAACTACTGGACTTTCAATTGTTTCTTTATAGAGGATATTCCCCCTTCCAAACTCCACCTCTACTCCAAAACGATCAAGAATCTGCCTTTGCAAAACTTCTACTTGGACTTCCCCCATTAATTTAATATGTATCTCTTTAAGCTTGTCCGACCATTCAATTTGAAGTTGTGGGTCTTCATCTTCTAACTCACGTAAACTAGAGAGCATAGTATACTCATTAGCGCCCTCAGGTAATATAAGTTTATAATTTAATACAGGCTCTAGCATAGGCAAAAAATCCTCTGACTCAAAGCCTAGTCCTTGTCCAGGGAAGGTCTCATTAAGTCCAGTAACAGCACAGATTGAGCCCGCCTCCACTTCATCTACAGCATCATACTTTGCTCCTGAGTAGATACGTATCTGGTCTACCTTCTCCTCTCCAATTAACTTTTTTACCTGTAAGCTACCACCAGTAATCTTCATATGGGTTAACCTATTTCCTTGCTCATCTCTGGAAATATTAAAAACCCTTCCTGCAAACTCCTTAGGATAAGAAGGACTTTTTACATACTTATCTAATCCATCTATAAAAGTATCAATTCCCTCCATCTTAAGGGCCGACCCAAAATAAGTAGGAAAAATCTTACGTTTTCTAATTATGTCACGAATACTACCATCCTCAATAGAACCCTTTTCCAGATAAATATCCAATAATCCTTCATCGGACATTGCAAGGGACTCCATAAACTCACTAGACTTCTTATCTCCTGAAAAATCAATACAAGAGTCACTAAGTAAGTCCTTTATTTCTTTCATTATTGCCTTACGATTTGACCTGTTAAGATCCATTTTGTTTACAAATATAAACGTTGGAACATTATAAGTTTCAAGAAGCCTCCATAAAGTCTCTGTGTGTTCTTGGACTCCATTACTAGCATTTATAACTAAAATTCCATAATCCAAAACCGACAAGGCCCGCTCCATTTCTGTAGAAAAATCCACATGGCCTGGAGTATCTAACAAAGTAATTTTATAATTTGAACTTTGGAAAACAGCCTGCTTAGAATATATAGTAATTCCTCTCTCCCTTTCTAAATCAAATGTATCAAGAAAGGCATCTTTATGGTCAACTCTACCTAGCTTTCTTATATTTCCAGTTTTATACAGTATACTTTCTGCTAGGGTTGTCTTCCCTGCATCTACATGCGCAAATATACCTATTACTAACTTTTTCATAAAAACTCTCCTATACCTATATATAAATGTTATAATCATCTTATATTTAATTATAACATTTATATCAGTGAATGGATGGTCAAAATGAAAGAAAAGCTAAGAACTTTTTGTAAATCAATTAATATAAACTCCATGGGAATTGCTTCTGCCCAGCCTTTTTATGATTTTGAAGATATTTGGAGAAAACAGATTGATAAGGGCTATATAAGCGGTTTTGAGGAAAAGGATATTAATAAAAGAATATATCCTAAACTTACTTTAGAAAGTGCACAATCTCTTATAGTATGTCTTTTCCCTTATTATGCGGGAGAGATAGACAATGCAAATATAAGTAAATCCGCATTCTCTATAGATTATCATATAATTGTTAAAGATAAACTTGAGGAAATCAGTGCTTTCCTTTCTAATAATATTAAAAACTTTGAATATAAGGCCTTTGTTGATACAGGTCCATTTAGTGACCGTTATCTTGCATATAAAGCCGGTCTAGGCTTCTGGGGTATTAATAATAATCTTATTACAGACCAATATGGTTCGTATTTTTTTATAGGATATATTCTTAATAATTATCCCTTTGAAGCAGACAAGCCCATGAATCGTACCTGTATCCAATGTAATGAATGTATAAAAAAATGCCCTGGGCAGTGCATTTTAGGGGACTTCACTATTAACCCACAAAAGTGTAAATCATATATTAGCCAAAAGAAAAAACCACTAGATAAAGAGGATAAGGAAATCCTACAGAAAACCTCTATCATCTGGGGTTGCGATGTTTGCCAAGATGTTTGTCCCCATAATAAAAATGCTAGAGTTACTGTAATAAAAGAATTTACTGAAAACTTACTTCCTTATCTGAATTATCATGAACTATCCCAGATGTCCAATAGAGAATTCAAAAAGATTTATGGTAATCGCTCCTTTAGCTGGAGGGGGAAAAACATCCTTAAAAGAAACCATGAAATAACAAATGATATCTTATCCGATTAACAACAGGATAAGATATCATTTTATTTTAGCTTATATTTATTATTTTCCTTTACGTATGTCTGAAGGCCCTTGTAATTCTAATGATACATTATCAAATCTTCTTAATCCACCTGAACCAGTTGGAGATTGGGCTTCTAGACCTACTTTTATCTTCTTCTGCATTGGCAGATGGGCTAGTCTTGCCATTATAAATTCCTCACCATCCAAGGAATAATGTA
>CAYOAJ010000017.1:10819-16785 GCA_964401895.1 uncultured Herbinix sp. | reverse complement strand
TTAAACTTTGGTTCTAATGAGGGTTGGTTCGCTTATGAAATAAAGGAAGGGGCAAGTAATCTGACCTTGAATTATGAGTTTGAAAATGAAAGCTTAGAGTACACGTTTAAAGATAACAAGTAGACATTTAGTGAGGAAGGATGGTTATGAAGAAAAAATTTCTATTAGTACTTGTAGCAGCTTTATCAATGTCTTTATTAATAGGATGTAACAACAAGGATAAGGGAATAGAAGGAGAAGAATCAGCAATAATTCCTATTGAAAGGGAGGATGCTGTTGGTAACAAGGTTACAAGGATATCTAGCCAAAACCCTATAACATTTACATCAACCATAGAAATAATTCCAGATAGGGTAGAGGAAAGTCTAGAGATAGATAGGCAACTTCAGAAAGAACTTATTAATGGTGGCTATACCTTGGATAATCCATTAGTAATACAGAATCCTTTTAATATATCACCACTTACAGCACTTGTTTTGTTTGAAACAGATGAAGAGAGGACGGTCCGGGTTACTGTAAAAGGCAATACTGAAGAAACAGATATTGTGACCCATGCAGATGCCCACATGACTGATCTACACAGGGTATCAGTAGTAGGCTTATATCCAGATAAAGATAACAAGGTTGAGATAGAACTTATAGATGAAGATGACAATGTAACAGATACTAAGGAGATTATAATCACCACCGAGCCATTACCGGATTCAATGGATGATATGGTGGAAGTAGAAAAATATACAGAGCCTTCTGCCTTTGGTCTAATAGTGGTATCGGGTTTTGACACTCCCTACCCTATTGCCTTTGATACAGAGGGTAATATAAGATGGCTCTTATCGGAAAGATATGCAAGCTATGGATATTTTCCTTTGTCTAACGGAAGGTTTATAGTGATGGCTGAGGATGTACTAATTCCAACCTATGAAAAACCCCATGCCCAAGAGATGTATGAGATGGATCTTATAGGCCGGGTTCACCAGATATATTATGTGAAAAATGGAGCCCACCACGAAGTTATAGAAAAAATCCCAGGAGGAAATCTTCTTATAGCAAGCAACAGTATAGATGACCATGTTGAAGATGTAGTTGTGGAAATGGACCGGGAAACTGGTGAGACTATTAAATATTTTGATATAAGGGATGTCTTAGGGGAGGCCTATGTTGACATGATAGACTGGGCCCATATAAATACAGTGTCTTATGTTGAAGAGGATGACAGTGTAGTCTTATCTCCAAGGAATATTCATAGTGGTGTAAAGATAAATTGGTCCACAGATGAACTTATGTGGATATTAGGTGATCCTCAGTTTTGGGAGGGTACTCCTTATGAGGATATGGTTTTACAGCCAGAAGGAGATATAGTTTGGCATTATCAGCCTCATACCATATATCAGTTAGAGGAAGACTTAGATGGAAATTCAGATACAATCCATGTGATGATGTTTGATAACCACTGGCATGGAACAAGAAAGATAGATTTCTTTGATGATTTACCATATTCATATGTAACCATATATGACATTAATGAAGAAACTAAGACGGTATCTCAATCAAAGCTATATGAAGGGATTAAGTCCAAGGTAACTTCTAATTACCGCTTTGACTCTGATGCAGGAAGAGTATTTTTCATGGGTGGTTGGTTAGAACATGAGACTGAGGATGGTAAAAACGGTATGATCTATGAGTATGATTATGAAACTACAGAAGTTTTAAATCAATACTCATTAAAGGAAAGGTTCTATCGTGGATATGAACTTATACCTGATATCAATACAACTTCATTTCCCATGGATGAAAAAGACAATTATGCCAAAGGGGTCTTAAGGGTAGCTACTCTTAATAAAGATAGTGGAGGCTTACCAAGTGTGACCATAGGGGATGATGTAGATCTATTTATATCCCAGCAGATACTTTATCTAGGCGCCTATGACCATCAGATATCCCATGTGGAATTTATAGGAGATGACAATAATTATATCTTAGATATGTCTAATACAGAGGATGTAAATGAAAAATATACAGAGGTTTATTACTATATAATGGTGCCACTTATTAATCTTGATAAAGACCAGTATAAACTTGTAGTGACATTTGAAGGGACTCGATATGATACAGGAGAAACTATTACAATACAATAATCAATTATTATAATAGGAGAAACTAATGTCTAAAGTATTTATAGGAGGATACAAGATGAATAGGAAATTCAAGGTGTTTGTGCTACTTGCAATAGCTTCTATCTTATTAGCAGGATGTAAATCAAATGATGAAGAAGCAGAAGAACCTACAGCAACGCCTAGTCCAATTGTTGAAGAAAATGACCAAGATGATAAAGAAGAAATTGTATATACAAATATACTGGAAATGACTAATTATTTTGATAGTCAGGCAGAGATTGATGAGGCCTTACTAGCAGAAGCAGATAATGAATATCCATTTGAGGATCCACTTATTATAGTAAATCCTTATGGAAACTCACCCCTAACAGCAGTTGCAATATTTGCTACTGATGAATTAACCGGGGGAACAGTTACTGTTAAAGGGAAGGCAATTGAAGACAATCTTGTAGGAACTTTTCCTACTGCAACAAAGCATATTGTGCCTATCTATGGTTTGTATCCTAATGATACAACCGAGGTAGTGGTAACCCTAGATAATGGAAGTACAACAAGCTTTCAGGTCACTACAGATGCCTTTGAGCTAGATGATCAAGGCTTTGAGATGAAAGTACATGATACTGATGTATATAATTTTTCTGAATGGATTTTTATATGCGGTGCAAATGGATTTTTTTACGCAGTTGATAGTAAGGGAGATATACGCTGGGGCATAAGTCATAGGGGAGCACTAGGGGTTCAGCCACTGGGTAATGGACACCTAATTGTACCTACAGAATATGTACTTGAACCACAGTATTTTAAATCAGGTCTTATTGAAATGGATCTATTAGGTAAGGTCTACCGTGAATATGCTATGCCTGGCGGCCATCATCATGATACTTATGTAATGCCTGATGGTAATATTATGCTAGCTAGCTGTAGACCAAGCTTTGAAACTGTAGAGGATTATATACTTGAAATTGACCGGGAAACTGGACAAGTTGTATGGGAATTAGATATGACTCAGTTAATAGATCCTAGTGAAGGAGGTTCTGTTAACCGTTCAGACAGGGACTGGTTCCATAATAATGGTGTCTGGTACGACGAAGCTACAGATACAGTATTATTATCTGCAAGGCATATAGATGCCATAGTAGGAGTAAATAAGACCAATAAGACCCTTGAATGGATTTTAGGTGACCCTGAAGGATGGAGCCAGGAATATCATAAATATTTCTTTACCCCAACCGGAGATGGCTTTGAATGGCATTATGCTCCTCACCAGGTAACAGTCCTGTCTAATGGAGATATTATGTGTTTTGACAATGGGGCAGATAGAACGAAGGTTACAAAACCCGATGAAGCAGTTACTGGCCATGATGTTTACTCAAGAACAGTAGTTTATAGAATTAATCAGGAAGATATGACTATAGAACAAATATGGCAATACGGTAAAGATAAGGGAGAAGAATATTATTCAGAATGGATTAGTGGAGCTATTAGCTTAGAAGATGACCCCAATAATATTTTGATGACATTTGGCTCTAATCTATATAATCCAGAAACAGGTGACTATGATTATGGTCCTAGTAGCATGCTTCAAGAAGGATTAATTCAATCATCAAAAATTGACCAAGTTAAAGATGATCAGGTGGTATTTAATCTTCGCCTTGACCATCTAACTTATAGAAGTCTAAGATTATCTCCATATGCAGACGCAGGTAAATATGATGTAGATGCTAAGGGAGAATATAGGGGAAATCTTGGTGTAACAAGGACAGTAGATATAGAAGTTGACATTAGTAATGTGGCTATGGCTGAAGATGTAGAATTAAGTCTAGATCCCACAAAATTAAGTTTAACTGCAAGTTATAATACAGAATCTGTGGAAGACATGGAAGAAAGTTGTATAAGTCTAGTAAAAGAAGATGGAACAACCTACACATATCCTATTACACAAATACCTGCAGAAGAAGAAGGACCAGCCCTAGTTAATATAAATGGGTGGGTTTCAACAGAAGGGCTGCGAGGAACAGACTATGTTGTTTTTGTAATATTTGACGGTATAGTATACAATACGGGTTATAAAATACAGCTATAAAAATATGCTAGCATATAAAAAGGGGGGATTTGATGAAGTTACTTCATACCTCGGACTTACACATAGGTAAGAGGGTTAATGAGTTTTCTATGATAGAAGATCAAGAATATATATTGCAGCAGATGCTTGATATAATTGATGACCATAAGCCTGATGGGATAATGATTGCAGGAGATGTATATGATAGGACAGTACCAACTGTTGAGGCAGTTAGGTTATTTGACTGGTTTTTGACTGAACTTAATAGAAGAGATCAATATATATTTATTGTTAGTGGTAACCATGATTCAGCAGATAGGCTTAATTTTGGCGGAAGAATTATGGAGCAAAATAAGATCTATATTGCTGGTAGGTTTGAAGGTGAATTAGATAGACTTGTATTAGAGGATGAACATGGGCCCCTTAATATATATATGCTACCTTTCGTAAAACCTGTACTAGTAAGACCCTATTACCCAGAAGTGGAAACTTATGAAGATGCAGTAGATAGTATTCTTAAAAATGCCAATATAGATTATAAGCAGAGAAACATTTTAATTGCCCATCAATTTATTATAAGTGGGCAAAATGTTCCAGAACAAAGTGAGTCAGAGGCAATATCAATTGGAGGTTTAGATCATATTGATGCCTCTGTATTTGATGGCCTTGATTATGTGGCCCTAGGCCACCTTCATGGTCCTCAGAGGATAGGACAAGACACTATTCGCTATGCAGGATCTCCCTTAAAATATTCATTTTCAGAAGTGAAGCAGAAAAAATCTGTAACAATGGTTGAAATGGGAGAGAAGGGACAGGTATCTTTTGAGAAGATTCCCCTTACTCCTATAAGAGATATGAGAGAGATTAAAGGTGAAATTGATAAACTTTTAGACCCTGAAAATTATAGTAAAGCTAATACAATGGACTATATACGTGCTATATTAACTGATGAAGAAGAAATCTATGATGCTATTGGCAAGATGCGTAGCGTATACCCTAATATAATGCGCCTAGAGCTGGAAAATAGTAAGTCCATGTGGAATTCAGATTCTAGATTAATAGCAGATGATATTGAAAGTAAAACGGCTATGGAATTATTTGAAGAGTTTTATATTAATCAGAACAATATTCCTATGTCTAAAGGTCAAAAAGATATTATGTTGGATCTTTTTGAAGAAGTGGTAGGTGAGTAGTTGAAACCAGAACGTTTAATAATAAGTGCATTTGGGCCTTTTCGTGATGAAACAGAGATAGATTTCACCCGGTTTGGTTCTAGTGGTCTATTCCTAATAAGTGGAGATACAGGCTCAGGAAAGACCACTATCTTTGATGCCATCTCATTTGCCCTATATGGGAATGCCAGTGGTGAAAACCGGACTCCCGATTCTTTTCGTAGTGATTATGCTAGCGGAGATGAGGAGACTTATGTTGAATTGGATTTTATACATAAGGGCAAAAGTTATTCAGTCAGACGTAATCCCAGTTATAAGAGAAATAAAAAGCGTGGTCAGGGTCTTACTGATGAGAAAGCTGCAGCAAGCCTTACCATGCCAGATGGGGATGTAATTAGTGGATATTCTAGTGTTACTGAGAAAGTAACTGAACTTATTGGTGTGGATTGGAAACAATATAAGCAGATAGCAATGATAGCCCAAGGTGAATTTCTACAGCTATTAACTGCTGGATCTGATGAAAGAGGAGAAATATTTCGTAAAGTATTTGATACAGAGATTTATAATAGGGTTCAAATAAACCTAAAAAGGAAGGCAATTAAACTAAAGTATCAATGT
>CAYOAJ010000017.1:0-10809 GCA_964401895.1 uncultured Herbinix sp. | reverse complement strand
ATATAGAGAAAAACATTATACAGTATCTAAAGGGAATCCTTTGTAATGAAGAAAGCCTACATAAAGAAGCAATTGAAGAGTGGAAAAAGCAACCTGATATTCATCAGCTAACTAAGATTATGAATCTTCTTACTATTATATTAGAAGAGGATAAAGAATTATACGACAACAAAGGGAAAGAAAACAAAAGCCTAGGTAAAAAAATTAACGAAAAGGCAAGGGAATATACTAAGGCTGAAAGTTTTAATAAGATGTTTGATGAATTAAGAAAGTATCAGGAAGAGTTTCAGGATTTACTTTCGCTTGCTGATGAGATGGAAGACAAGGAAGTAAGACTTAAGATGGCAAGTAAGGCAAGGTACACAGTAAAGCCTGCTGAAGACCTATATAATAGAAGTCTTAGAGACTTTAATAAATTAGAATCAGATATTAAAGAGGGTCAGGAGAAGAAGAAATCCCTTGAGGATGATTATGCTAGATTAAAAGGTGACCTAAGTAAGAAGAAAGAGGAAAAACCAAGAATAGAGGAGCTTAAGCAAGCAATAGCAGGTCATGAAAAGGAATTAGAAAGCCACAAGCTTGTTAAGCTGGAAGAAGAGCAGAAGAGATCTCTAGAAGATAAGATACAAGTATTAAAAGAAAAGTATGAAAAGTTGATTGAAGCTAAAGAAAAGTTAGCCCAAGAGAGAACTGAGAAGCAGAAAGTGATAGAGGAATATTCTGATTCGGAAAAAGAAATACTGATTTTAGAAAATCAGTTGGAAGAATTAAAGAAGAATGAAAGCGACCTGGAGAAAATTCTTCAAGATATAGATAAGTATAAGGAAGAAGAACAAAGCTTTTCTTATTTACAACTAAAGTACAAAGAGGCAGAAAGCTTATATAATAAACAAAATGAAATATATTTAGAAAAGGAAGTACTTTTTTACCGAGAACAAGCAGGTATTATGGCAAGAGACCTAGAAAGTGGTAGTCCTTGTCCAGTGTGTGGTTCTACAGACCATCCAAAGAAGGCCTTGTATACAGAAGGAGCTCCTAGGGAAGAGGAAATAAGAAAGGAGCAAGGCAAGCTTGAAGAGACCAGACAAGCAATGCAACTAGTAGCTGGTCAAAGTGCTAATCAAAAAACTAAGATAGATATGCTAAAGGAAAACCTAGTAGGGAAAGCTAAGGATTTTTTAGCTTATAGTTTTGATGGAGAAGTTTCTGATAAAGAGGAAATCAATAATATAGAATCTGCTAGCAAAGAAAAGCTAGAATCCAACCTTATTAAGAAGAAAGATATGAAGGAAGATCTTGATAAGAGACAAGGAGAACTTGAGAAGAGAAAAGAAGCTTCTAAAAGGCTTGAAGAGATAGGACAAGGACTTACCGATATAGAAGAAAATATTGAAGAAGCCAAGTCTAAGCAGAATAACCTATCAAGTGAAATCAGTATAATAGTAGGTAGAATAAGTGCTTTGAAAAAGGACCTGCAATATACAAGTAAAGAAGAGGCTGAAAGGCTTGCAAAAGAAGTTAAAGAGCAACATGATTTATTAGTGAAAGAATTATCAGATGCCGAAAGAGCATTTAGAATATGTGAACAAAGTCTAGGCAATATAAATGCTGTCCTTGAGGAGAATAAAAAGAGACATGATGGAATGTTTAAAGAGGTTGAGGGAGCCAAAGAGGAATATATTAATAAGTTAATTGAGTCTGGCTTTACTGAGGGAGATAAGGTTCAAGAGGATAAGTATAAAGAAGTTTTAATGACAGAAGAAGAACTGGAGATACTAAGGAGTGATATAGAACTTTATAAGAAGCAGAAAGACAACCTGTCTCAGGGAATAAAACGATTGGAGAAAGACACAGAGGGACAGAAAGTTAAGAAACTAGAAGAAATAGAGAAAGAACAGGAAGAGCTAGACAAGCTTAAAAGTAAATGTGAAGAAGAAATTAAAAATATTTATAGTAGGATAAAAAGAAACCAAGACATTTATAATAATGTTCAAAGTGAAGATAAGCAATTAGAAAAGATGAAGGAGAAATACCTTACATTTAATGATTTATCCAAGACTGCAAATGGAGAATTAGCTGGTAAATCTAAGATAGCATTCGAACAATATGTACAGGCTTATTATTTTGAAAAGGTTATATATGAGGCAAATAAAAGGTTCTACAAGATGTCTAATAATCAATATGCCCTACAGAGGAAAGAAGATCCAGATGATTTACGAAGTTCTTCAGGATTAGAGCTTGAGGTTATGGACTATTATACTGGTAAAGCAAGGTCTATCAAATCTTTATCAGGAGGAGAATCCTTTAAGGCAGCCCTGTCTCTAGCCTTAGGCTTATCTGATATAATTCAAAGTTATGCAGGGGGAATAGAGATGGATGCTATGTTTGTAGATGAAGGTTTTGGTTCCTTAGACAGCGACTCATTAGAGCAAGCTATAGAAACATTAAATGGATTGACTACTGGAGATAGGTTAGTAGGAATTATCTCTCATGTGGGAGAATTAAAAGATAGAATCGATAAAAAGATTATAATTGAAAAGTCTATGGAGGGAAGTAAGCTTAAGGTAGAATGATTTTAATGAAACTATAGCATTAATAATACTATTATATTTGACAGCATATTAGGAGGTAGAAAGATGACAGTTAGTATTATAATGCCTTTTTATAAGGGGAGTTTTTTCCTAGAAGATGCTTTAGAAAGTTTGAGGCAACAATCATATAGGGATATGGAAGTTCTATTAATTTGTGACCGTGTGAAAGAAGATATTGATTATCTGATAAATGAATATAAAGATGAAATTAATCTAAAGGTTCACCATCTTAAGGGTGCTAAAGGGGTGGCAGCAGCTAGGAATTATGGTATTTCCTTAGCCCAGGGTAAATATATATATTTTATGGATAGTGACGACTATCTATATGAGGATGCGTTAAGGCATTTTGTAGAAAATCTAGAGGAAGAAGATTTAGATATAGTCTATGGAAAAATGAAATGGACATGGTATAGTAGAGAAACTTTTCTTGCACACCTAAACAGTGAAGATACTGAAGAGATTGAAGACGGTGACGGTGAGCATGAAGAAAGTGATGACGAAGATTGTGATGATCAAGAAGGATCTAAAGATAAAAGTAAGGTTGAAAGGGATAAGGATGAAGATGAAGATATAGAAGATGAAGAGGATGAAATAGATTTAAGGAGGAGGGCCTATTATCATCTTGTTTCTACAAAAAAATCTTTACGAGCTATTACTGTCTTAAATATATTTATCAAAAGGTCCCTTGTTATTGATAATAATATAAGGTTTAATGAAGATATACTATTTCTATCAGATTATCCATTCTTGATTCAAGTTTTAGAGGCAGCAGAAAGTTTTACTCAGGTAAAAGAAGCCTACTACATTAAGAGAAATCACAATGATCCTATAAATTATCCATCCCTAAGTCAAACTAAGGGAAGTAAAAGTTTTGCCGAGTATATTGATACCTATAAATATGCAATTAGCTTAATAGATAATGACAGTGATCTAAGACGAAGGATTGATAAGAAGATACTACATTATTATTCCCGTTATCTTGCTCCCATGCTTCATAGGACAAAAAGGCCTAAACAGCGGAGAAGGCAATTCTTTGTATTACATGAATTGGTAAAAGACATGGATCCTGACCTAATAAAGTCCTATAAGAAATATAAAGGGAGGCTATATAGGAATCTATTAAAAGGTGACATCAAGAAGTCAAAAAGAATTGTCCGCCGTCATCTAGCAAAGAAAAAGTTAAAGAAAATATTAAAAAATAAAAAGGCATTTGCAAGATTTTTATATGTTCATTGGTTTCTAAAATTAGATATGAAAGACAATTGGGTGGTTTGTGAGAGCTTTCTTGCTAAAAACTATTCCGATAGTCCTAAATATATATATGAGTACATTCAAAAAAATTATCCAGGAAGATATAAGTTTATATGGATAATTAATGATAGAAAGAGCGAAATTCCATATAAACACACTAAGGTGAAAAGGTTTAGCATTAGGTATTGCTATTACCTAGCTCGAAGTAAATATTATGTATTTAATAGTAGACAGCCAGCATGGATAAAAAAACGTGAGGGTAATGTTTTTTTGCAAACCTGGCATGGTACACCACTAAAACGCCTTGTATTTGATATAGAGGATATTAGCTCGGCAACAGCACGTTATAAAAAGCAGGTATATAAACAATCTAGGGCTTGGGACTATTTAGTGGCTCCAAATCAGTATTCTAGTGATATATTTAAAAGCTGCTTTATGTTTAATAAGAAGATGTTAGAAACAGGTTATCCAAGAAATGATATATTACATGCTAAAAACAAGGATCAGATGGCAGATAGATTAAGGCATAAGCTTGGCATCCCTAAGGATAAGAAAACTGTTCTTTATGCTCCAACATGGAGGGATGATGAATACTATGGTAAGGGTAAGTATAAGTTTTCATTAGAGCTTGACCTTAAATTATTAAGGGAAAGACTATCTAATGATTATGTATTGTTACTTAGAACCCATTATTTTATAGCAGATAATGTAGATGTAACAGGGGTAGAGGATTTCGTGTATAATGTAAGTAAATATGATGATATTGCAGAGTTGTACCTTATATCAGATATATTAATTACAGATTATTCATCAGTGTTTTTTGACTATACTAATCTTAAGCGTCCAATGATCTTTTTCATGTATGATTTGGAAAAATATCGTGATATTTTAAGAGGTTTTTATATTAATGTTGAAAAAGAACTTCCAGGACCAATTGTTTTTACTTCTGAAGAAGTGGTAAAGGCTATTGAAAACATTGATTCTATAAAAAAAGAGTACGAAGATAAATATAAGGACTTTTACCATAAATTTTGTGCATGGGAAAAGGGGGATGCATCTGAGAAAGTTGCTAAAGCTGTATTTGACCTGCCTCCTGTGGACTAAAGTCTGTATTTTAAAGAGGAGGATTTACAATGGATAATATAATTTTAATAGGAATGCCCAGTGCTGGCAAGAGCACTATAGGAGTAATCTTAGCTAAGGTATTAGGATATAATTTTATAGATTCTGATCTTTTAATTCAGGAACAAGAAGGGGAATTATTAAAAGATATTATTAGCAGAGTTGGAATTGATGGATATATTGATATAGAAAACCAAGTTAATAGGGATATTAATGTAGACCGGACTGTAATTGCTACTGGAGGAAGTGTAGTTTATTGTCAAGAGGCAATGGAGCATTTTAGTGAAACAGGAACCATTGTATATATTAAACTTAAATATGATACAATATTAAGAAGGATAGGTAATATACGTCAAAGAGGAGTTGTTCTAAGAGAGGGACAAACCCTTAAGGAATTATATGAAGAGCGGAGTCCTCTTTATGAGAAATATGCAGATATAATTGTTGATGCAGAAGGCTTAGATGTTGAAGAACTTATGGAGAAGATAAAGCTAGAACTTTTTAGCTGATTTTATATGAATAAATATAAATTAAGGAGGATGTTTGTATGGATTATTTCGAAAAGATTGGAGATGTACTTACAAAGGCGGGCAAAGATATTTCGGATAAGGCCAAGGAATTATCGGAAGTAACCAAATTGAGTTCTCAGCTGAGGGCTTATGAGAGGGAACTTAAGGACTGTTTTAGTGAAATTGGCAAGAATTATTATGAAGAGAACAAAAATAGTCCCCCAGATGAAATTGAAGAAACATTTGACAAGGTTCAAAAGCTTATGGAGGATATTGAAGAGTGCAAGGCTGAAATCAATGAATTGAAAGGTGTCAATACATGTGATAACTGTGGTGGAGACATACCAGCTGAAGGAAGATTTTGTCCAAGCTGCGGTGTTGAAAAGTAAAAGTCTCAAAAAGGCTCATGTAGTAATTCTACATGAGCCTTTTTTACGATGTTATATTATGTGTTTCTTTAATCCTTGTCCGAGAATAATTACAAATTCTTCTAACCCGTATTGGTCTGTAGCATCAAAGCGGGCAACTAGTGGACTATCAATATCAAGGACACCAATGATAGTATCGTCAATTTTAATTGGTATTACTATCTCAGATCTTGATGCAGAATCACAGGCTATATGGCCAGGAAATTGGTGAACATCAATTACTAATTGGGTGGCTTTTTCGGCAACTGCCGTGCCACAAACCCCTTTACCTACAGGAATGCGGGTACAGGCAGGTTTTCCTTGAAAAGGGCCTAAAAGCAATTCATTATTCTCCATAAGATAAAAGCCCGCCCAGTTAATGTCTTCTAGAGACATATTAAGTAAGGCAGCAGCATTACTTAGATTAGAAATCATATTAGTTTCATCTTCTAATAATTGCTCTAGTTGTTGATTAAGTAATTTATAGGATTTCATCTTATCATGAGAGTGTGTTCTTACTGCTTGTTGCATTAGTTTTCTCCTTTATGTTTAAATTTAATTTTCTCGATTATATTCATAGGGGACATACTATCTTCTTCATATAACTGATACATGCCAGCCTCATCTCTAAATATATAATCCCCATCTTCACTATCTAAAGGAAGCTGATATTTTGGTATTCTAGCATCTATGTTACCGTCTTCGTCTTCACATATAGCGTAGTTTCCATCAAAGTAGTTGATTCTCAGTTTCTTCATAATTTTCCTCCTGTCAATGGAAAAAAACATTCCTATTGGATGATTGTATTATACGTCGAATATTACAATTATAATGGTAAGGTAAAATAAAAGCAAGGTTCTTTCCTATAGTCTTTTATTGACCGACATTTTATGATAAAGTAAAGTAGGATTGTTCTTATAAGAAAGTCTTGTTATAATAGTTCAAGATTTTATAATATAAATTATATATTTAAGAATAGATGTTTTTGAAGGGAGGACTTTATGGACAATATAATTATTAAGACAAAGGCTTTAAAATTTATGGATGCAATTAAGTATGAAGATGTAGAGATAGTTAAAGACAAAGGAAACTTTATTGTAGGAAGAAGTGGATCAGGTAAATCAACTTTATTAAGGTTATTTAACGGAACATTAGAAGCTAGTAGTGGTGATATCTACTATCAAGAAAAAAACATTGATGATATTGACACTATTGAATTAAGACAGGAAGTTTCACTTATTAGCCAATCGGTATATCTGTTTGATACAGATATAAGAGGGAATTTTAAAGAGTTCTATAAGTATAGAAATATGGATAGTCCATCAGATGAAACAATGAAAAAGTATTTGGAGATAGCCGCAATAGATTTCCCTCTAGATAAGGATTGTATGACCATGTCAGGAGGAGAAAGGCAAAGGGTTTATATAGGAATATTCTTATCATTTAACCCCAAAGTACTTATGCTTGATGAACCAACATCAGCTTTGGATGATGAAAACAGTGAAATTGTTATTAAAAATGTATTGGATTATTGCAAAGATCAAGGAATAACCGTTATAGTTGTAAGCCATGATAAGCAGTTAACAGAAAAGTTTGCAGATAATATTATACAGATAGGAAGGGAGAATAATAATGAATGATATAGTAGAACTCAGTATCTTACAGTTTAGTTTAATATACCTTCTTCTTATTATTGTTTTAGTAATAATGAAAAAGTCAAAGATAGAGCAGACAAAGCTTCTTCTAGTATCTACTGCACGTATGACAGTGCAATTAGTTTTGGCAGGTTTAGTACTTACTTATATATTTGAAAACCCCCATCCTATTTTTGTCATACTATACTTGGCAGCAATGATTATATTCTCCATACACCGGGTTTTATCTAATCATAAGGAGCTTAATAAGGGCTTTAAACTTTCTATTGGCCTTGCTCTGGCTTTTTCCGGAATATTTATACTAGGTTACTTTGTTATAGTGGTTGTTGGTGAAAACTTTTTCAATCCACAGTACACTATACCCCTAGCAGGTATGATTATAGGAAATGCTATGACTGGTGTAACCCTAGGGCTTAAATCATTTGAAGAAAACCTTAAAAGTCAAAGAAGTAGGATAGAGGCACTGCTTAATCTTGGAGTAACTCCTAAGGAGATTTTATTACCATTTGCAAATAATGCATTAGAGACAGCCTTGCTTCCAACCTTGAATAGGATGCTTGGAATGGGTATAATTTCTCTTCCAGGGATGATGACAGGGCAGATTTTATCTGGTACAGCACCAACCACAGCCATCTTATATCAGATAGCTATAATGGTTGCTATAACAGTTGCCGTATGTTTAACTGTATTTCTTGCTTTGAATTTTGGTTACAAGACCTTATATAATAAGAGAAATCAAATGACATTTTAATGATGAAGGAGTAATATGAGAAAGTTAGCTAGATATCTAAAATATTATAAAAAAGAAGTGATTATTGGTCCTTTCTTTAAACTGTTGGAAGCTATATTTGAGCTAATTGTTCCTTTGGTAATGGCGTCAATTATTGATATAGGGATTAAGGAAGGAAATAAGGTTTTTATAATGCAAAGAGGGGGAATACTCATACTCTTAGCTTTTATGGGTCTAATCTTTGCCTTCATATGTCAATATAGTGCTGCAAGAGCCTCACAAGGGGTTGGAACAAAACTAAGAAACGATCTATATAGTCATGTAAATAGTCTATCCCATGAAGAGATAGATAAATTAGGTACTAATTATATTACAACGGTAATAACTAATGATGTTAATCAGATACAATTGTCAGTGGCAATGCTTATCCGCTTGGTTGTAAGGGCTCCTTTCTTAGTAATTGGAGCCACAGTGATGGCAATGATGTTGGATTTAAAGTTATCTTTAGTTTTTATAATAGTGGGACCTTTAGTGGCATTAGTAATGTATATTATAATGAAAAAATCTGTTCCCTACTATAATATTAGGCAAAAAACCCTGGATAAGATTTCATTGATAACAAAGGAAAACCTAACAGGGGCTAGGGTGATTCGTGCATTTTCCACCCAGAAGAAGGAGAAGAAAAGATTTGAAAAGACCAATGATGAAGTTGCTGATATAGCAATTAGGGTAGGTCAAATTTCTGCCTTCTTAAATCCTATAAATTTTATAATTCTTAACTTTGCTATTGTTGCAATCATCTGGTTTGGTGGAGGCCGTGTAAATGTAGGAAGCCTAAGCCAAGGTGAAATAATAGCATTTGTAAATTATATAACTCAGATTTCTGTAGCCCTAGTTGTTGTTGCAAATCTAGTAGTTATATTCACTAAGGCAATAGCTTCAGCAGAAAGAATTAATGGGATCTTTGATATGGAGCCTTCTATTAGTGAAAAGGATCTGCCAGGTAATACTGATAAAAATGAATTTGATCCTAACAAGGCTGAGTGCAAATTATCTTTACAAAATGTATCTTTTGCCTATCCTGGAGCAGAGGGAAATGCTATAGAAGGGCTTAATATAGATATTAAGCCGGGTCAAACTATAGGAATAATCGGTGGTACGGGTTCAGGTAAGTCTACACTTATTAACTTGCTACCAAGGTTTTATGATGTTACACAAGGGGGGATTCGTAAAGATGGAAAGCTTATCTCAGAATATCCTCTTAAAGAGTTAAGGCAAAGTTTTGGGTTTGTTCCCCAGAGAGCAGTCTTATTCTATGGATCTATTATAGATAATATGAGATGGAGAAAAGAAGATGCTTCTATAGATGAGATAAAAGAGGCAATTGAAATAGCACAGGCTAAGGACTTTGTTGAGGACCTGTCTAATGGATATTCATCAACAGTTGCTCAAGGTGGCAAGAATTTTTCTGGAGGGCAGAGACAGAGGTTAACAATAGCTAGAGCCTTAGTTGGTAAACCTGAAATATTAGTGCTGGATGATAGTTTTAGTGCCCTGGATTATGCAACAGATGCAAAGCTTAGAAATGCTTTAAGAGAAAAATGTAAGGGGATGACCACTATAATTGTCTCCCAAAGGGCTCATACTATTAAGAATGCTGATCAAATTATTGTCTTGGATAATGGTCAGGTAGCGGGAATAGGTAGTCATAATCAATTGCTAGAAACTTGCACAATCTATCAAGAGATTTATTCATCCCAGGTAAGTGATGATGAGGAGGGGCAAGATGTCTAAGAAAAAAGATAATCAATATGTAACTATATTAGGGCGACTCTTAACATATATGAAGCCATATAGAACTTATCTAATTCTGGCCCTGGTTTGCGCAATAATAAGTGTGGTTCTTTCCTTATTTACCCCTATATTAATAGGGAGGGCAATAGATTATGTTATAGGACCTGGAGAAGTTTATTTTGATGAGATTTTAGAAATATTAACAGTTCTTATCTTTGTTATAGTGGGAAGTGCTATATTCTCATGGCTAATGACTTATTCTACTAATAGGATAACATTTAAGTCAGTTAAAGATCTTAGAAGTCATGCCTTTAATAAACTTAATGATGTGCCATTGGGATACATTGATAGTAATTCCCATGGAAATATCATTAACACAATTATAAATGATATTGATATAGTATCAGATGGCCTTATGCAAGGGCTAGCTCAATTATTTACAGGAGTAGTGACCATATTCGGAACTATAGGCTTTATGCTTAGTATTAATCTAGGTATAGGCTTGGTAGTTGTTATACTTTCTCCCCTTTCTTTATTTGTAGCAGCATTTATATCAAGTAGGACTTATCATAGATTTAATGAAGAATCTAAGATAAGAGGTGAACTTACTGGGCATATTAGTGAGATGGTAGGAAATCAAAAGGTAGTAAAGACATTTTCCTACGAAGAAAGGGCAATAGATGATTTTAAAGAAATTAATGATAGGCTTTATGAGTCTGGAGTAATGGCGCAGTTTTATTCATCCATAAC
>CAYOAJ010000016.1:0-16872 GCA_964401895.1 uncultured Herbinix sp. | reverse complement strand
ATATAAATATCCTATCCTAAGGCCACGTCTAGAAACATCATAACAGTAAAGCCTAACATTGTTCCTATAGTCCCAATGTTGGAATGACCTTTTCCTCCTTGAGATTCAGGTATTAACTCTTCTACTACTACATAAATCATAGCACCAGCAGCAAATGATAAGGCATATGGAAGGAGGGGTTTCATAACCATTACAGCTAATGCTCCTAATACTCCAGCAATAGGTTCCACTATCCCGGAAACCTGCCCATAGGCGAAGCTTTTAGCCCTTGATAAACCCTCACGTCTTAGGGGAACACTAACCGCAGCCCCCTCTGGGAAGTTCTGCAATCCAATTCCTAATGCCAAAACAATTGCCCCTGTTAATGAGGCTGCAGATGAATCTATTGCTGCTGCACCGAAAGCAACTCCAACAGCTAAACCCTCTGGTATATTATGAAGTGTAATTGAAAGAACAAGTAAAACACTTCTCCTCCAAGTTGTCTTTAATCCCTCTGGTTCCGCCTCTGAAGGTCCTGAAGGTCCTATATGAAGATGGGGTAAAATAATGTCCACCAGCCATAAGAAGACTCCTCCTAGCAGAAATCCTAATACTGCTGGAAACCAGGGAGTCACTCCTGATTCTTCTGCCATGGTAATTGCAGGTTCCAATAGTGACCAATAACTTGCAGCAATCATTACTCCTGCAGCAAAGCCTAGCATTCCATTCATTACTTTCTGATCAACTTTCTTAAATAAGAAAACAGTTGCAGCTCCTAGAGCAGTAACCATATAGGTAAACATGGTTGCTAAAAAAGCCTGCATCACTGGATTTAAGCTTTCAAACCAAGCCAATTCTAGTTCCACCTTTATTTTATCAATCATATTTATCTTATTAGACTTTGGGAAAAAGTTGATTCTTTTTGCCTAAAAACTTGCAATTATATCTTTATTAAGTGCTTTTAGTATCTCACATGCCAGTTTAACCCCATTTTGATAGTCAAAATAAGTGGAAATTCCATAATGAGTATGGGCATATCTAACTGGTAGAGCAATTACAATGGTTGGAATTCCTTGATTGGCAATATGGATAGCTCCAGCATTAGTACCTCCACTGGACCTTACTCCCTCTTGCAAGGTTATCCCTTCCTTTTCAGCAATATCTAGGGCAAACCTTTGGAATCTAGGATTCGTTATCATTCTTGGATCATAATGCCTTAGCATTGGTCCTTTTTTAATCCCTGCTTGTATCTCATATTGACTCATAAATGTATCATCAGCTGGGCAGGCTTCAAAAACAATAGCCAGATCTGCTTTAATTTTTCTTGTTGCAACCATTGCCCCTCTTATTCCCACTTCTTCTTGGGAAGCAAAACTTGATACCACATCCACATCTAATGACTCACCCTTAAGTTCCTCTAGGGTATTTATTATCATTCCACAACCTAGGCGATTATCAAGGGCTTTACCAACCATAAGGTCATGTTCCCTATCATATTCAAATTCTACCGCAGGTACAATTGGCTCCCCTATACGAATCTTAAAATCATTAATTGCTTCTTCCTTAGATCTTGCTCCTACATCAACCGTTATATTCTTAAAATCCAAGGGTGCATTTTTCTCTTGTTCACTCATATAATGGGGTGGTTTACTAGATATTATTCCAGATATGTATTTACCTTCTGAATTTCTAACCCACACCTTATTTCCTGGAAGGTTATTAGTCACCCATCCACCTATTGCAACAATTTGTAATAATCCGTTGGGCCTTATTAGCTGAATCATAAAGCCCACTTCATCTGTATGGGAATCAATTTGTACTATAGGCTTATCCCCAGAATTCTCTTTCCGGTATAAATAAAGATTACGTAGACTATCTTCCTCAAACTCTCCATATCCTTGTCCATAATCTTTAATTATCTCTAGAACATCATCTTCAAAACCAGATATGCCCTTTGCACTGGATAGCTTACTTATCATCTCTAATGTCTTTTCTTTGTTCATAATAATATTAATCCTTTCTCAAAAAGCTCCTTGTATAATTAGTATTGGGGTATGCTTTAACATACCCCAATGCTTACTAAATAAGTTTATTATAATTAATTCTTCTTTATCCTAGTCTTGTGTAGAGTTCCACAACTTGCCATCTTGTCTAGGATCTACACCTTTAAGTTCAAATAACTGGCTAACTGTAACCATGACAAAACCATCATCTTTTAATCCTTGAATAATATCAGGCAAAGCATCAACTGTATTCTTGTTACCATTAAAATCATGAAGTAAAACAATATCTCCATCCTTGACTTTGCTTAAAACGCCCTCTGTTCTTTCTTTGGCAGAAACTGTCACTTCCCAGTCAAGGCAATTAATCCCACTGATAAATGGGAGGTCTATATTTTCATGCATTTCTGGACTTACCAATATATATGGTGGCCGGAAAAAAGCAGGAGTTACTCCAACCATCTCATAAATTATATCATTAGTCTTTTGGATTTGATCTTTAATTTCTTCTGCCTTCATATTATTCATGGCATTATGACTCCATGAATGGTTGGCAATCTCACAACCAAGTTCTAATTGCCTTTCTATAACAGGCTTTGTCGCCTCTGTTACATTCTTTCCAATTAAGAAGAAAGATGCCACAACATCATGTTCTTCTAAAATATCGAGAATTTCAGTAGTAGTCTGATTGTTAGGCCCATCATCAAAAGTCAAAGCTACTAACTTTTTATCAGTATTATCTACCTCTTCCGCCTGATTAGGCTCTGCTACTTCTGTTGGTGTCGGTTCTTGTGTAGGAGTAGGCTCCTCCTGCAACTCTTCTGCCTGTGTCGGACTTACATCTATATCCACTTTTTCATCCTCCTTGTGAGAACATGCAATCAAAGATGTCATAATAACTAGTGATATTATAACTATTAACGCCTTTTTCATTTTGCACAGTCTCCTCTTCTGTATTAAAACAATCTTATATATTAGATTATTTTATCAAAAAGGACTGTATTAATCAACTTTTTCATCTTCTATTATAGAAGACAACTTAAATGCTGCAATTCTATCAAACTTGTATGAAGCATTAGCAAATGCTGCTGATTCAAAGTTAACGTATAGATACTCTCCATCTATAGCTATCTCCTCATTCATAGTAGGCATGCTTATAACTCTTATAGGGCTACCTAAGATTACCCTATTCTCATCATCTTCTGTTCCAGAAAAGTCAGGTTGATACACATCCAATTGTCGCATGTATCCCCTAAGACCTGCATACAGCTGACATGAACGAGATATAATTAGATGTCCGTCATCTGTAAATGCTACACCTTGAACTCTTGTAGGCATTGTCACTGTATGAATCTTTGTAAACTCTACTGCTTCATCATAGTTTATATCATAACTATGCATAATTGTTGTCTCTAACTCATTATATGACCCTACCCATAGCAAGCCATCATGATAAGTCATGTAGGAGGCATTAATTCCTAGCCAGATTCTGTGCTGATAATCTACACTTACATACTTCTTCTCTTCCTTAGCTGCTTGATCAATTATTTCAAAAGGCACAGATACAACTCTTCTACCAACTGAAATCCAAACATTTGTCCCATCATAAGCTATTCCACCTGCATGAGTTTGAGATTCTAAAACCACTGTAGTTAATAAGTCACCACTTTCTTTATCCATAACATAAACTACAGAGTTCTCTTCACTTGCCATATCATAAGCAGTCATCAACAAATAATCTTCAGCAAAGGTAAGACCTTGAGGAATCATAGATGTACTAGAGAACCCAGCTACATTAGTTGTAGCTAGTCCTGGTATTATAATGCTTTTATCAAAATCAATATTTTCTCTAAAAAACTCAATATCTCTATATGCTGCCGAACTCTGAAATTGCTCAAAATCTTCAAATAAAATCGCATGTGTGCTTGTATCTAAAAGCTCTTCTATTTCGAAACTTATTATATTGGATCCCTTACTCTCATAAGTTTTCCCACCATCTATTCGACGAACAACCATATAGATTGAATAGCTATTACCTGTTATTAAATCTTCCATAAGATATACGGATTCTTCTCCCTTATCAACAATTGCAATTTTATAGAAGTCGTCATCTTTATCATGGTCTCTAAAATAAACATCATAATAGTCTGCACCCTTAATCTTATTCCAAGAAAGCCTTACCTTTTCTTCTCCGGCTTTATACCTTAATTTCACATTAGAAGGCTCTGTACTGCTGGTAATAGTAACTGATTTGTCTCCTTCATTTGTTTCATCTAAGATATAGGCAGATACCCTGTATCTGTAACTGGTACCAGGTTCAACTTCTTCATCAATAAAGTTATTGTCTTTGCTTTCTGCATATCTTATAAATTCATCATCTGTCTCCTGCCTACGGTATATAATATATCCTGTAGCATTAGATACTCGACTCCACTCTAAAGAAATAGAAAATGTTGTGGAATCTTTCGCCTTCAATCCTGTAACAGGTAAAGGCTTTCCTGCCACTACCATAGCTTCTGACTTGTCGCTCTCATATCTATCATTTCTATTCCCTGCAAAAGTAGAAACCTTGTAAATTCCTAGGTCCTCTGATGATCCGAAAACTGTATAGGTGTTTCTTGATACATAATCTTCTAGTATATAGTCATCTTTTTCTTCATCGTACTTATAAACACCATAAGTCACATTATTACCATCTACCTCATCCCATGTTAGGGTAGTACTGTTGCTAGTACTTCTTAGGATAGAAATATTTTTAGGCTTCTCAGGTGTAACCGTTACAAAAAAAGCCTTGGAGAAATATTGGTAACGAATAATTACAGGTTGAAGACCCATTCTACTACTATCAAAATTCACTTGATAATCTGTAATTTCCCCAGTGCTACCATCACTATAATAAGCCTTAACTACCATATCACTTAAATCAAGTTCTTCTCCACTAGTATATAAGGTTTTTGATGGATGCTTTTCTATCTCTATCTGAATTACAGAGGCTGTATTTGCTTTTGCACTTTCTTTATTGAGTAAAACTGAACTACTCACTACAAAAAGCAATAAAAAAACCATTAATAATCTTCTCTTTTTCATAAACAACTCCTTTTAAGCTTTTAACAACTAGTAACAATCTGCAATTATGTCACGCCTAAGTTTACACTACCTGTATACATAGTACAATAAAAGCCTCTCCATTTCAAGGAAATTTAACCATAAGACTGAAAAAATAAAATAGCTAGGAACTAGATAAAAATATTCTAGCCCTAGCTATTTTCCTATTATATCATTATTGTTTTTTAATTATTCTACACGCTCTAATACGTAATCCTTAACCTTTTCTACTTCTACATCAAGAGGTATTGCTAATTCTCCGAAAAGGCTTTCCTCTGCTAAACGGATATATTTCTCATCAGCCACTGTAAGCTTTTTACCTTCAGCCTGTCTTTGCTCTTTTCTCTCATAGATAGTTTTTATTAACTTAACTAAATCCCTACAGTCACATGTAGAAAAAACTTCTTTATATTTTGATTCTCTACCTTTTTCTTCAGTAATGTCAAGAGAATCAATATTATCTATGTCTTCTAATAGTTCTAAAGCCTCATCTTTGGAAATAATAGATCTCATAATCACTTTTTCATTGTCAATAGGTGTAAATATTCTACTTCCATTGGTATAACAAGGCACTAGTGTATAATATAATTTATCCTCAGGTAATAATGGTGAATCCAAGGTACCGATTTCAACCACTTTGCAGACTCCCACATTTCCATAAACAATATAATCGCCAATCTCAAACATATAACTCTCCTTTATTTTGCTGGTCAACATGTAGGATATAAAGAAAGACCCCATACCTTTGTAGATAAAAAACTCGAACCACTTAGTAAATCAAGTGAAACGAGCTATCTATAATAATAGAAGGTCTAGCCTTTCAAATCACCTTAAAAGTTTCTCATTACTATTATATCATACATTTGAAGCTTTTGTAAGTCTAATGTCTGTTTTTTGGAATTTTGATGCTTTTTCTAGGCTAAGAGCAACTTAATTTGTGCATTATCACAATAGAATCAAGATATTTTCTTCCTAACCCAGATATGTGGACAACCTTCGTCTAAAAAACTGTCACCTTCTTTAACATATCCTTGCTTCTCGTAAAAACTTATAACTCTTTCCTGAGATGATAGCAGTATGCTTTCTCCGCCATCTCTCCTAACAACATCCTCTGCTGCCTGTAGGACTTTAGAACCTATCTTTTTACCTCTATATTCTTTTAATACAGCTAATCTTCCTAGCATATAAGATTGCTTTTCTTGGTCATAAAAAACCCTACATGTTGCGATTGCCTTGCCTTCTTCAAAAACTAGTAGATGCTTAGAAACCTTATCAATTTCATCGAACTCGTCTATAAAGCCCTGCTCCTCTACAAATACCTTTTTTCTAATAGTCAAGGCTTCTTCTGGAAACTGCTTGTATTCCTTAATTGTCATAGTAAATCTCCTTGCAAGCTAATCTAATAAGCAAACTTATCATCAAAATAAGATTTCAGTTCTTCAATCTTCACTCTATCTTGCTCCATTGTATCACGATCACGAACTGTTACACATCCATCTTCTTCAGATTCAAAATCATAAGTAATACAATAAGGAGTACCTATCTCATCATGTCTTCTATAACGCCTACCTATATTCCCTCTGTCATCATAATCACAGTTATAGTATTTACAAAGATCAGTATATAAGTCTTGTGCTTGTTTTGAAAGTTTCTTGGATAGTGGTAGAACAGCAACCTTTACTGGTGCTAATGCATGATGGAAACGAAGCACAGTACGTGTTTCACCATTATCCAGTTCCTCTTCATCATATGCAGAACATAAGAAAGCTAATGTTACCCTATCCACACCTAATGATGGCTCAACAACATATGGTATGTATCTTTCCTTCTTCTCATCGTCAAAGTAAGTCATATCCTCTTTTGAAGCGTTCTGATGTTGAGTTAAGTCATAATCTGTACGATCAGCAATTCCCCACAATTCTCCCCAGCCAAATGGGAATAAGAATTCTATATCCGTTGTTGCCTTACTATAGAATGAAAGTTCATTTGCATCATGGTCTCTTAGCCTTATCTCTTCTTCTTTAAGACCTAAATTCAATAACCAATCTATACAAAATTGTCTCCAATATTCAAACCATTCTAGATCTGTTTCTGGTTCACAGAAAAACTGCAATTCCATCTGTTCAAACTCTCTTGTACGGAAGATAAAGTTTCCTGGTGTAATCTCATTACGAAAAGCCTTACCAATCTGTCCTATTCCAAATGGAATCTTCTTTCTAGAAGTTCTTTGAACATTTTTAAAGTTAACAAATATACCTTGGGCTGTCTCTGGTCTAAGGTATACTACGTTCTTTGCGTCTTCTGTTACTCCCTGATGTGTCTTAAACATTAGATTAAATTGCCTTACATCTGTGAAATTGTGTTTCCCACAAGTAGGACAAAGAATCTCATGTTCATCAATATATGCTTTCATTTCTTCATGAGACCAAGCATCAATAGCCCCTTCTACTTCAATATCATTTTCTTCATTATAATCTTCAATTAGTTGATCAGCACGAAATCTTTCATGGCACTCCCTACAATCCATTAGGGGATCTGAGAACCCCTCTAAGTGTCCCGAAGCCTCCCATACCTGAGTATTCATTAATATAGCACTGTCAAGACCTACATTAAGAGGATGCTCTTGTATAAACTTCTTCCACCATGCCTTCTTAACGTTATTCTTTAATTCAACACCTATATTACCGTAGTCCCAAGTATTGGCTAGGCCACCATAAATTTCAGAACCAGGGAATACAAATCCACGTGTTTTAGCCAATGCAACTATTTTGTCCATTGTCTTTTCCATTCTTTTATCCTCACACTTCTTTCTTAATTTATGCTTTATTTTATACTACATTTAATGTTTATATATAATAACTGTTGGATCATTGCCCATACTGCGGGCCTTATTATCACCCTCAATAGTAGCATTCTCACTGTAATATTTGATATCACCCTCTACAATAACTTCATAGGGCTCATATAAAACTAAAACTTGATTTTTCCCATCTAGGGCACTGTCAAAGCTAACCAGCTCGTCTTTTTTAATATTTACAACTTTCTCTGGCAATTGTAGTGGT
Source organism: uncultured Herbinix sp. (assembly GCA_964401895.1). Classification (GTDB taxonomy): domain Bacteria; phylum Bacillota; class Clostridia; order Lachnospirales; family Lachnospiraceae; genus Mobilitalea. The sequence continues at coordinate 8,726 of CAYOAJ010000016.1, read as the reverse complement.
ATCTTCTCTATATCTGACCTGAAATAAGCCGCTCTCACATTATTGAAACCAGAATAATGGGCCATTCCTGAGTAAGACAGAATAACAACCGCCTTGCCACCTTTCAGCAACACATCATCAATTACAACTTCTTCTTGTCCAACCTCTTGATTATATGCATTAACTTCTTTCTTAATGAATTCCGTAAGCTCTGAAAGGCTATAATAATCCTTGTCAAACTCCTCTACTATTGCAGCTTGTATAAGTCCATCACTTTTTACCAATATAGTATTTTCCGATATATCTTCAAATGTTAGGATTAATTCTTCTTTTGAACAACTGGCCATAATAGCAATCATAACAAGAACAATCAAACTTAAAAGAAACTTCTTCATAGTAAATTCCCTCCAACGCATTTTGGGTTTATGTTATTTTAAACCTTTACTATAATTAATTCAACCTGTTTCTATAAAAACTTAAATCATAAGGTCTTTATCATATCTAAAGACTTAAATGAATGGTTTATATATTTATTTATGCATCGTTTAACACAGGCCTGTAGCTGTATAAGTATATCATCAGTAATAGTAAATGTATATAGTTTTTCAATTTCTACAGATATTATGTACTGCATAGTATATAAGGTTGATGTTTTAAGCAAAATTCCACTTCTATCATTATTCCTACAGTCTAGGCATAGTATACCATCATTCTCCACTGAAAATGTATAATGCTCCTTATCTTCTTCACTGGGAACCTTATCACATCTTACACACTGAAATACTTGAGGTGCAAAACCACTTAAGGCCAATATTTTCAGCTCAAATATAGCCCTTATAAGTGGCAAAGATATAGTTCTTTTTATGACAATTCTTAGGGTCTGATATAAAAGTTTAAGCACATCTTTTTCATCATTATTTTCCCTAGTTATAAAGGCTGCGAATTCATTGAAATAAAATGCATAATATAAACCTTCAATTTCTTTTGATAGATCTGAAAAATAATTAGATATATCAGCTGAAATAAGACTATATGAACTTCTCCCTTGATATAGTGTAAATTGTCCAAAGACGAAAGAATTACTGCATGCCATTAAGGCGCTGTTTTGTCTACGAGCACCTTTGGCAAATGCAGATATTTTTCCACGTTCTAAGGTTAATATAACTACACGCTTGTCATAATCACCAACCGGCATGGCCGAGAGAACCATCCCCGTTACGGTAATTGATGCTGACACTAATATCACTCTCCTCGTCCTTATCTGTAACTAGGCCTTCCGGAATTTCTTCTTCCTTTGTACAAGCAATATAATTTAAGTAATCATTAACTCTACCAGTTTTGCAAAACCTTTTCCAATAATCATAATTTTTCATAATGAGCCCCCTAACTACGATATATATGTTCTTTGTCTACTTCACACTGTGTGTTTTAATTTTATCTATATCATTAGGTTTCCCATTTTAGGCTTTTCTAAACTAGTAATATTTACTCTAAATCAATTTTATTGTAGCCATAATTCTTAATTAAAAAGTCACTGTCTCTCCAATCTTTTTTAACCTTTACCCAAAGTTGAAGGTTCACTTGGCAATCAAGTAGATTCTCTATCTCTTGCCTTGCCTGACTTCCTATATTCTTTAACATCTTACCACCCTTGCCAATGATAATACCCTTATGAGAATCCTTCTCACATACAATTGTAGCATGAATGTCAATTAAATCCCCTGATTTGTTAGTACGCTCCTTCATTTGCTCAATTACCACAGCTATACCATGGGGTATTTCATCTTGTAAAAGTCTTAGAGCCTTCTCCCTTATTAACTCCGCAACAATCTGCCTTTCTGGCTGATCTGTAATGGTGTTTTTATCAAAATAAAGTGGCCCTTGGGGAAGATAGTCCATTAAAATTCCAATAAGACCTTCTGTATTCTCCCCTTTCAAGGCTGATAAAGGAATAATCTCAGCAAAGTCTAATAAATCCTTATAGGTAGCTATCAATTCTAATAGGTCATCCTTTTTTACAGTGTCAATCTTATTGATTATTAAAATAACAGGTGTCTTTGTGTTTTTTAGTTGCTGGACAATATATTGGTCCCCTGGGCCTACATATGTTGTAGGCTCCACAAGCCACAGAATTACATCGACTTCTTTTAGGGTTCTTTCTGCTGCGGTGACCATATACTCACCAAGCTTATTTTTAGCCTTATGAATACCTGGGGTATCTATAAAAATAATCTGTCCTTTATCATCTGTATAAACTGTCTGAATTCTGTTACGTGTTGTCTGGGGTTTATGAGAAGTAATAGCTATCTTCTGCCCTATTAAACGATTCATTAAAGTAGACTTTCCAACATTAGGTCTACCTATTATAGTTACAAAACCCGATTTGTATTTTTCTTCTTTCATTAGCACCTTTGCCCCTCTTTTAGATAAGTTTTTTAACTTCCTTAAATAAGTCTTTTTCATCTTCTATCTTAGCTTCATTTCCTACTACGCAGATACTTCCTGCATCTATTATGGATTTTATAATGTCAGATAAGTTTCTAATATCATCTAAAGTAACATTCAGAACCTCATCTCTTTCCTCCTGCAACTCCTCTTCAGTTACCCCAGAAATATAAAGACTAAGAGAATTCCGTCCCTTCATCTGCGGCGTTTTAGGTGTATCCATTCCGCTAATAGTTCCTATAACACTTTTTGTAATATCTCTTTCGTCTGCTTGATAGTTTTTCACATAATCAACAGCATCTATATAGACTTGGTTGGTTTCCCTTAGGTTAGGGTCTCTATATGACACAAAATAAGCGTCACCATCTAAGCCATTAAAACCACACATACAGCCGTAAGCCCCACCCTTAACCCTTAAATTATTCCATAAATAATCATAACTTAAGATAACTCTAAGAACTCTCAAAGCTCCTGTATAGTCATGGCCAGCTTTGTAGAAATTTCCGATTCTAGCAACATACTGAACCTGGGATTGGGTCTTAAAACCTTCATTTAACTGCTGAGGAACTAGTTCTGGGCTTTTATAAGAAGCAAGCAATTCCTTAGGTCTACTTGTATTTAAAGAATCAATAAAAGGCTCTAACTCTTCAATAACCTTCTCCTTACCTTCCTCATCTGCAGTAATACTTACCAATATTTTATCCTTAACAAAAATCATTTCCATTAAGTCTTTTAGTTTTTCTATGACCATTTCTTTCTTTTCTTCATAATTCTCTAAAATGTCAACTAAGAAATTATAAAAATCAAGTCCAGAAACTTTTTCTCTATACAAACCATGAATTGAATCATATGACATTCCTCGGGATACAGCCACTGTATGCCCAGAAGAGTTGAAATTCATCTGATATCCAGATCTCATCTCATCTAGTAATTCTTTTATCCTTTTACTGTCCTCAAATACAGTATTATCTACTATCTCTTTAATAATTCTGAAGGCTTCTGGTACATTTTCATATAAAACCTTTGTTCCCAGTTCAAAGAATGGACGAAACTCTTGACTATCTTTCTTTGTGTAGGAATTTAAACTACTTGAAAATCCACCTGTGTAAATATTTATTTCATTAGAAAGTTGATAATAGCTATAGTTTTTAGTACTAATATCTCCTAGTAGAGCTGAAAGCAATGACATATATGATATAAGCTCATTGGGAACTTCACTTACGTCAAATAACACTCTTATATAAGCAATATCATTGGTAAAAACATCGTGGTGAATCCCTTTTGCTCCCCTTATGTCTATTTCCTTATTATATAAGGGTTCAATCTTAGGATTAATATCTTCCCTTTCTAGTATAGGAATCTTCTCAACATCTTCCTTCCTAGAGGGCTCTTCTTGATATTCTTTTAAACTTTTAGTATTATCTATAATCTCTTGTTTTTCTTTCTGGCTTAAGCCTTCTTTATAAGCTTCTAGCCTCTTGCTTTCTGCTTCGTCCTTCTTAGCACCAAGACCTAACTCTGGCTTAAGAATTATTAGGCTGGAGTGTTTATTATCTAACAGGTATTTTTGAATAAGGTCTTCATAATATCCTGTTCCTATTTTTTCTTTCAAAAAATCATATAAAGAAGATTCTTTTAGATAGTCAAAGGGCTTCATCTCATCATATATCCAAGTACCCATAACATTCAAACCATATATAAGTCCCCTAGGTAATGATCCATAATCCGCTTCCCTATATCTGAATTCGTAAAAGTTAATTGCAGCTCTTAAAGACTTCTCATCAAGTCCTTCTTCTACAATCTTCTCTAGGCTATTACGTATAACTGAAATAAAGTCTTCTTTTTGAAATTCTTCTGCATTTTTTGCAACAACAGTTATATAATGTTGAAGATGTGCAGTTGATAGATTACTCATAATGTCTTTACCTATTCCAGCATCTAATAAAGCCTGCTTTACAGGTGCTCCTGCACTAGATAAAAGAACATGTTGTAATACCATAAAAGATATTCTAAGCTCATTATCAAATGCAGATCCAATTACACTATTATAACTTAGGTAAGTGTTTTCACCTTCTTCATCTTCTTCACCAAGTGAGTAGCTTGCTTCAATTACTTTTGCAGTATCAAAACTCTCTTGAATATCAATCTCTGAATCCACTTCAATTCGATCAAAGTTGCTCAAATACTCTTTATCTAACCAGGTAAGCCTCTCTTCAAAGTCCATATCACCATAGAGATAAATATAGCTATTAGAAGGATGATAATAGTTTCTATGAAAATCTAAGAACTCTTCATAAGTAAGGTCTGGAATAAATTCTGGATCCCCACCAGATTCAACGCTATAAGCTGTATCTGGGAATAAAGAATTCTGATTCATCCTAGCTAGTTGTTGCTCAGGAGATGAGAAAACACCTTTCATCTCATTATAAACTACTCCATTAATCTTCAGTTGGTCATCCTCATCTTCTAACTCATAATGCCAGCCTTCTTGCTGGAAAATCTTTTCATTCTTATATATATTCGGATAAAAAACTGCATCTAAATATACGTGCATTAAGTTTTTAAAATCTTTATCATTTTGACTTGCAACTGGATAAATAGTTCTATCAGAATAAGTCATTGCATTTAAAAATGTATTTAAAGACCCCTTGGCCAATTCTACAAATGGATCTTTTGATGGAAATTCTTTTGAACCGCATAATACTGAATGCTCAAGAATGTGAGCAACTCCAGTACTATTTTCTGGCGGTGTCCGAAATCCTATTGAAAATACTTTGTTGTCATCCTCATTACTAATTAAAGCCACCCTTGCCCCTGTCTTTTTATGGATCAGCATCCTTCCTAACCCATTTACATCATCTAAATATTCTTCTAATATAAGTTCATAAGAAGATGGAATCTTAATTTTCATATGCTATACCTCCAGTTTTAATATTATGGCAATTTCTTTTAAGTATTTATTCATAATAACATAATTCCATGTATTTGTCATTTTAGAAATGTTAATAAAGTGCTAAGAAAGTATTACAAAACCCCCTTAAAATATTGACATTTTATTGTTTTTATGTTAGATTAGTTACACTATCACTAATATGAATAGTACATAATAAACAAGATTTAGGAGGCATTTTTTATGAAAACGGGAACAGTAAAGTGGTTTAATGCTAAAAAGGGGTTTGGTTTTATTTCAGATGAAGAAGGAAATGATGTATTCGTACATTATTCTGCTCTTCTAATGGATGGCTTCAAAGTGTTAGAAGAAGGAGACCAAGTTGAATACGAAGTAGTTGAAGGTGAAAAAGGCCCTCAAGCTGCTAACGTAAGCAGATTATAATATTAATTTTTGCATGTAAAACACAATAGTACTGGCATCCATACTTTATCAACTTATGGATGCCAGTACTTTTTATTATCGATATTTTATTTAGTGTCTAAAATGTCTCATTCCTGTAAAAACCATTGCTATACCATATTCATTACATTTCTTAATTGAATCCTCGTCTCTTATGGAGCCCCCTGGCTGTATTATAGCTGTTATACCTGCTTCATGAGCCGCCTCTACACAGTCATCAAATGGGAAGAATGCATCTGATGCAAGAACAGCGCCCTTTGTAGCATCTTGTCCAATTAACTCCTGAGCATGTTCAAATGATTGTTTTGTGGCCCAAATTCTATTTACTTGACCTGGTCCAATACCAATACTTTGTTTATTCTTACCTAAAGCAATTCCATTGGACTTAACGTATTTTACAATCTTCCAAGCGAATATTAAGTCTTCCATTTCCTTGTCACTTGGTTTTCTATCTGTTACAACTTTCATCTTATCCTTATCTAAAAGCTTACTATCTATAGTTTGAACTATTAAGCCTCCATTAACCTTTTTAAGATCATATGCGGTTTCTTCTTGTGGTAGGCTAATATCTTTAAGCTCTAATATTCTTAAATTTTTCTTGGCCTGTAAAATCTCAAGAGCTTCTGCCTCATAGGAAGGAGCAACCAAAACCTCTAGAAAAACTTTCTCCATCTCCAAAGCTAATTCTTTTGTTACTTCTTCATTGATGGCTACAATTCCCCCATAGATAGAAACATTGTCTGCTTCATATGCTTTCTTCCAAGCATCAACAATATTATCTCCACTGCCTACTCCACATGGATTACCATGCTTACTGGCAACTACTGTTGGTTCATCAAACTCTTTCAAAAGTTCTAGGGCACCATTAGTATCATTTATGTTATTAAAGGAAAGAGCCTTGCCATTTAATTGCTTTGCATTAGTAAGGGAACCAGGATTCTTACCTATTTCTTTGTAAAATGCTCCCTCTTGATGAGGGTTTTCACCATATCTCATATCTTGAACTTTCTCAAATGTCATGGTTAAACTTTCTGGCATTTCACTATCATTTCTTTCTTTCTTTATATAGTCAGCAATGAGAGTATCATAAGATGATGTGTGCATAAATACTTTTTGCATTAGATAAAACTTGGTATCTAGGGAAACGCTTCCTTGGCTTTTTATTTCATCAAGAATCTTATCATAATCCCTTGTATCCACAATAACGGTTACATCTTGATAATTTTTAGCCGCTGCCCTTAGCATAGTTGGTCCACCAATATCAATATTCTCAACAGCATCAGCCCTTGTTACACCATCTTTAAGAATTGTTTCTTTAAAAGGATATAAATTAACTACTAACATATCAATAGGTTTAATATTTAATTCATTTAATTGATCCATGTGCTGGGAATTACTTCTTTGTGCTAGTAAACCTGCATGAATCCCTGGGTGAAGTGTCTTTACTCTTCCATCTAAGCATTCAGGAAATCCTGTAATCTCTGAAACTTCTTTCGCTTCAATGCCTGCCTCAGTTAGTTTCTTGTAAGTCCCTCCAGTTGAAATTATCTCTACATCCAATAAGGCTAATTCCTTAGCAAACTCTATAATTCCTGCCTTATCTGACACACTGATCAATGCTCTCATGCTTTTCTCTCCTTTTATTATTCAATATGTTTGTTAGATTATCTAATATATGATAATGTTACAACAATAATATAATTAATACAATTTACATTTACTAATATTTCTTATTTGCTCTACTTATACTACTTTTTTCTTGCATTGAAATATGAAGTATACTATAATTCAAAGGGGATTTTAAGGAGGGTTAATATGAAGCATTTAAGGCAAATTAAGTTCACAGATATTGTATTTGGTATTATTGTTTCCCTTTTTATAATATCTTTGTCCGTAATACTGACACTTAATTTTCGCCCCTTATATTATTTTGATATAAATCATCTAAATATTGTAGAAAAATCAGGTTATAGTAAAGAGGATATTATAGCTAATTATGACGCACTTATTGAATACAATTCACCCTTCTATAAAGGAGAACTTTCATTCCCAACATTACCATCCTCTCCAGAAGGAATACAACACTTTGAAGAAGTGAAGGATATATTTACTCTTTTTTATATAATAGCTTTAATTACATTTGTTTTAACTTTATTAATTATTATCTATAAGAGAAAATACAAAGATTATACTTATGTTTTGACTTCTTCCCTTAGCAATATTATACTTCCTATATTGGTTTGCCTTTTTATAGCCATTGATTTTGACAGAGCATTTGTTATTTTTCATAAAATATTTTTTAATAATGATTATTGGATCTTTGACCCTAATAAAGATCCTATTATATTAACTTTACCAGATACATTTTTCCTTCATGCAGCGCTAATAATAATTTCCCTTGTATTAGTGGGTAGCCTATTGCTATTCTTACTATACCTAAAGCTGACAAAAGGAAAAGCAAATGAAAAGGAGTAATAACATATGAGAAAAACAAAAATTATTTGTACCCTTGGTCCAGCAACTGACAACGAAAAAACTATGGGAGAATTAATTCTTGCAGGTATGGATGTTGCCCGATTCAACTTTTCACATGGTGATCATCCAGAGCATGCCAAAAGGCTTGATACCCTTGTAAAGCTCAGAGAAGAATTAAATGTGCCTGTAGCAACATTATTAGACACAAAAGGCCCTGAAGTTCGCTTAGGAACTTTCAGAGACGGCTTGAAACCTTATCTAAATCCTGGGCAAACATTTACCCTAACTAGCAGAGACATCATAGGTGACGAAAGCCAGGTATCCATATCTTATCCTTCCCTTCCTAAAGATATTGATATTGGGACTTCTATTTTAATTGATGATGGCCTAGTAGAGCTGACTGTAATAGAAATTAATGACACAGACATTGTATGTAAGGTTATAAATGGTGGCCTTATATCAGATAGAAAGGGAG
>CAYOAJ010000015.1:1636-17565 GCA_964401895.1 uncultured Herbinix sp. | reverse complement strand
GTATATGGTGAGTATTATGGTAAATATTATGGAAAAATAGATGGTAAGGTGCGATAAGTCAAGAATTTTATAGATGATAACTCCAAGTAGCTAGTCTTTTATTTAGACTAGCTACTTGGAGTATTTTATTAATTTGGACAAGTTCTGTTAATTGTAGTATAATTAATAATTGTATAATATAAGATAAGAGAATTTTTGAGTTTGTGAGGAATTAAAAAATGAAAAAACCATTACTTACTTTAAAAGAAATAAATAAGTTTTATGGAAACTCCCATATTCTAAAGGATATTTCTTTAGAAATTTATGATGGGGAGTTTTTAACCCTTCTTGGTCCATCAGGTTGTGGTAAAACCACTATTTTGCGTTGCATTGCTGGACTAGAAAGTGTGGAATCAGGAGACATATTATTGAATGACAAGTCTATAAAGGACTTGGCTCCTAATAAAAGAAATGTTAATACCGTTTTTCAAAACTATGCCCTATTTCCCCATATGAACATTTATGATAATGTCGCATATGGACCAAGGATAAAAAAGTCTATGAATGAAGAAGAACTTGAAGAAGCAGTGGCTGAAGTTTTGGAATTAGTCCAAATGACTGGATATGAAGAAAGAATGCCAAATCAATTATCTGGTGGGCAAAGGCAGAGGATTGCTATTGCTAGAGCACTGATCAATGAACCAGATATACTTCTTCTAGATGAGCCCTTAGGCGCTTTGGATTTAAAATTAAGAAAGTATATGCAGACAGAACTATTAGATATACAGAAGAAGACTAAGACCACCTTTGTTTATGTGACTCATGACCAAGATGAGGCTCTTAATATGTCAGACCGAATAATTGTTATGGATGAGGGAAAGATTCAGCAAATAGGTAGCCCTAGGGATGTATACAACAATCCTAACAATCTTTTTGTAGCTAACTTTATTGGAGATAGAAATATTAAAGAGGTTGAAGTTTTAGAGCGAGAGGAAGGGGTTGCCACGGTTAAGCTAGGTTCATCTATTATTAAGATTAGATGTTCAAAAAATATTGATGATTGTGGAAAGCCTGGTGAAAAAGTAATATTAGCTATTCATATGGATAAGATGAGTATATCCTGTACAAAACAGGACAACTCCTTATTAGGTGAGGTTGTTTCCGTACATTTTGCTGGTTCACAAATTAGAAGCAAGATAAATGTAGATGGTGAGGAATTAACTGTTATTGAGTATCAAGGCAACGACTGTGATTATGATGTTGGAGACAAGGTTTATGTGAGTTGGGAAGATTCAGGTGCTGTATTGCTTCCTAAGTCGGAGGTTTCAGATGAAGAACTTTAAGAAAAATGCCCCAGCAATTCCTATTATTGTTTGGATTCTTTTACTAGTAGGAATACCGCTTATATATGTAATTGTACTAAGCTTTTTATCGAGGGATAATCTGGGTAATATAGTTTTTGAATTTACTTTGAGTAATTATAAAAGAATGTTTGATTCTACTTATCTTAGAGTGTATATAAATTCTTTTTGGCTTGCCCTTTTAACAGCTACAATTACATTATTAATTGGTTATCCTGTAGCATATTTTATTGCCCAGTTAGATGAAAAGAAAAAGTCTATAGCAATTGTGCTTATTATAATTCCATTTTGGATTTCAAGCTTGCTTAGGACTTATGGATGGATGATCTTATTAGGCAATACAGGCATTATTAATAACATTCTTATGAAATTAAATATTATTAAGCAACCTATAAGTATGATGTATAAGTTTTCTACTGTTTTAGTAGGAACAGCCTATATGCTTATACCTTTTATGATTATTTCAATTTATAATTCTGTTGATAAACTTGATAAGTCTTTGATAGAGGCATCTTACGATTTGGGAGCCAGTAAAGCAAAGACCTTTTTTAGAATAACACTACCATTGACCCTACCAGGTATAGCTACTGGATTTACCTTGGTTTTTATTCCATCCCTGGGTATGTTCTTTGTATCAGATCTTTTAGGTGGAGGAATGAATGTTTTTCTAGGGAATTTGATTAATTCTCTAGTTACAAGAGGTAGAAATAGGCCTCTTGCAGCAGCATTTTCTATTGGTATGATAGTTTTAGTTATACTTGTACTTTCTATCTACGGACTTATAAATAGGCGTAATAATAAGAGGATGGAATAGTAATAATGATTAGTTTTCAGGTAAAGGAGATTTCATAATGAAAAACAAGACCGGCTTCCGAACATTTTATCTTTCCTTATTTTTTGTAATTTTATATGTTCCAGTACTAAGCGTTATATTATATTCTTTTAATCAAAGTTTATCTACTGCCCAATGGACAGGTTTTACATTAGATTGGTATAGGGATTTATTTAGTGATAGAGTGGTGACGGATGCTTTAAAGGTAAGTCTTCAAGTAGCTATTTTGACATCTATCTTTTCAGCAATAGTAGGAACAGCTTCAGCAATTGTTTCAATATATGTAACTAAAAAGATGGAAAAAGCAATTAATGCTATGATGATTTTACCTCTAGTAATACCAGAGGTTGCCCTGGGAGTTTCTTTACTTATATTTTTTACTGCTTTAGAATTGCCCTTTGGAATATTAACCTTAGTCCTATCCCATTCACTTTTTTGTCTACCATATGTCTACATTATGGTTTTAATTAGGCTTAAAGAAATAGATATATCGATATTTGATGCAGCTAAGGACCTTGGCGCAAACAAGTGGCAGATAATTAAGACAATTATTCTTCCCCTGGTATTTCCCTCAATTATAACAGCATCTTTGTTATCATTAGCTCTTTCTTTAGATGATGTTATAATTTCGATCTATATGTCAGGGCCTAGGACAACCACCTTACCAGTTCATATTTATTCTATGATGCGTACAGGGGTGACTCCAAAGATTAATGCTTTGTGTACTTTGATTTTATTAGCAACATTTTTGATAATTGGCTTAAGTCAGCTTTTAAATAAAAGACTTGTTGAAGATACAAAATAGTGTATAATAGCAAATAAGAAAAATAATTAATTTACTAATTATTACAAGGAGGAATTACAGATGAAAAATAACTCAATAAAAAAAGCAATAAGTTTATTTCTTCTAACTGTTCTAACCTTTACTTTAGTTGGATGTGGCAGTAGTAGTGAAAATAACGAAATCAATTTAATGACATGGGGTGGTGATTTTATTCCCCGTGAAATAATTGACGAGTTTGAAGAAGAAACTGGGATTAAGGTTAATTATAAAGAAGTAACATCCAATGAAGAGATGCAATCTTTGATGGAGGCTAATCCTGATCAATATGATTTGGCTGTAGTTACAGACTATATGGTAGATATTTTAAGAAGAAATGGAAGCCTTGAAGTTCTAGACAAGGATAAGTTACCTAACTTTGCAAATATAAACCCTGTATATCAAGGAAACTATTATGATGAAAATGATGAATACTCAATGCCTTATGCAGTATCAATATCATTTCTACTTGTTAATCCTGAAGCTGTTGCAGAACTAGGTGCAGACCCTATTACAGGATATAAAGATATGTGGCAACCAGAGCTAGAAAATAGTATAGTTACAGTTGACTGGTCCGTAGAAGTAATAGGATTTGTCTTAAAAGCTCTAGGATATGAATATAATGAAACTGATCCAGACAAAGTGGCAGAAGCTAAGGAAAAGCTCTTTGAATTAAGTGATAATATAATGAGATTTGAGACTAATACTCCAGAAGATTCTTTAGTAAATGGAGAGGCAGTAGTTGGTTTTATGTATTCAAATCAAGCTGTTAAAGGTAAAGAAGCAGATGACAAACTAGAGCCTGTTTTCCCAGAAGAGGGAATGCCTATCTTTATAGATTCATTTGTAATGTCAAAAGAAGCTCCAAATAAAGATAATGCATACAAGCTACTAGACTATTTATTAAAACCAGAAGTTGCTGCTAGAATTGCTGATCTTACCAATTTTGTAACACCTAATAAGGCGGCAGAAGAATTTCTACCAGAAGATTTCAAAAACAATGAAATGCTTAATATTTCAGATGAGGTAGCAGCTAACACTAGTTTCTACATTGATGTAGCATCAGTTACTGAGGAATATGAGCACATATATTCAGAATTTAAGATGCAATAATACAAAGGATATTAAGAGTTTTTAATATGATACTTAGATAAGATAAAAGAGCATGAGTAAGTTTGGTTTTAATGGCTAAACCCTCATGCCTTTTTAATTGACAATCAATGTAGAGATGATTTAAAATACTATAGAAGTATAATATAAATATATTTTATATAAGGTGGTCAAAATTGAAAAAAGATAATTATAAAAAATATTTACAATTTCGTGATAACTATTGGGAATTTATTTATGAGTCATATAACTATTGGATTAATGAATCTACAATAGATATAGAGTTTCATTTTATTATACCAGGATTAGCTGAGTTTAAGCCCTCTTGGACAATTTCAAAAAGGAATTCAAGTTATAATGAACCAGATGCAGTTCTTGACAATCTTGTGTTCTCCTTGGGTTTAGTAGAGTTAATAAGTTATTGGAAGACAACATGTTCTCCTAGAGTACATATAAGATGTGGTAAACTTTCTGAAGACCAGATTGATTGGTGGAAGAAGCTATATAAAAAGGGCTTGGGAGAATTTTTTTATTTAAATGGAATAACAGTGGATGATGATTTTATGGAGATCTTTACTGAATATGACCCAGTAGAAGACAAAAGCTTAAAAAAAGAGAAATTAGTCTTTGCTAATGAAAAGGTTCTAGTACCTATTGGGGGAGGGAAGGATTCTATAACTTCCTTGGAGATTCTAGCTGATGACAAAGACAGCTACCCCTATATAATTAATCCAAGAGGAGCTACTATTGATACGGTTAATGTAGCTAAGCTAGGAGAGGATAAGCGTATAATTGCTAATAGGTCCCTAGATAAAAATATGCTTGAGCTTAACAAGTTAGGCTTTCTTAATGGTCATACTCCATTTTCGGCAATAGTAGCATTCTCGTCTATTATAGCTGCATATGTTAATGGAATTGGATTTGTTGCTTTGTCTAACGAGTCAAGTGCTAATGAGTCAACTGTTTTAGAAACAGATATAAACCATCAATATTCAAAAAGCTATGAATTTGAACTAGATTTTATTAATTATGAAGACAGATATATTGCTTCTAATGTGAAGTATTTTAGTTTGCTAAGGCCTCTAACAGAACTTAAGATAGCTCAGCTTTTTGCAAGATATAAAGAGTATCACGGGATTTTTAGAAGCTGTAATGTTGGTAGCAAATCAAATATATGGTGTGGTCAGTGCTCTAAGTGCTTATTTGTTTATATTATATTGTCTCCATTTCTTGATCAAGAGTATATGATTAATATCTTTGATAAAGATTTGTTAGATGATAAGAATATGAAAGAAATATTTGAAAAGCTAGTTGGAATCCTACCAGAGAAGCCTTTTGAATGTGTAGGAAGCCGTGGGGAAATCAATGCTGCCTTACAAGAACTTTTAAGGCAATATAAAAGTGAAAACAGGCCCCTACCATATTTGTTGGATTATTACAAGGAATCATATGATGATGGCAAGTATGATATTGAATCTTATCTAACGTATCTTGATAAAAACAATTCGATTCCAAAAGATTTTTATGATATATTAATATCTAAAATATTGTGATGTGAAAGGAAAGAAAACCTTGAAAAATGTATTAGAAGAACTTGTAGAAGATAAAAATGTTTTGATTTTAGGTTATGGGAAAGAGGGAAAATCAACATATAAATTACTAAGGAAGCTAGGACTATGTAGAAGATTAGATATAGCGGATATTAAGAAGCAAAGTGATTATGATGAAAAAAGTACAGAGTTTTATTATGGAGACAACTATTTAGACAATTTAGACTTCTATGATATTGTATTCAAAAGTCCGGGAATTGTACTAGCAAAGGATCATGACGATTATTCCCCTACTATTACTTCACAAACTGAGGTTTTTCTTAAGGCATATAACAGGCAAGTTATAGGTATAACAGGAACAAAGGGTAAGAGTACAGTTTCATCTCTTCTATATCATGTTCTTAACAAAAATAATATATCCTGCCTATTAGCAGGGAACATAGGAACTCCAGTATTTGACATTTATGAAGAAATTAAAGAAGATACAATTGTGATATTTGAGATGTCTTGTCATCAACTGGAAAATAGTATGTATTCTCCGGCTTTAGGTATTTTACTAAATTTATTTGAAGACCATCTTGATCATTATGGTTCTTTTGAGAAATATAAAGCAGCTAAGAAAAATATATATCTTCACCAACACCCCTTGGATTCTTTGCTTTGTCTTGAGGGCATAAATATAGATAGGGAGGAGTTTGTCTCCCGTGTCTTTTATATTCATACAAAAAACTTACCTTTTGAATCATTAGCTTCAGTAGAGGGAAGTTTATTAAGAGGGGACCATAATCTTATAAATTGCGCTTTTGTACATGAGATCTCTAGATCTTTTGGAATATCAGACCAAGAATTTATTGCTTCCCTTAAGACATATACTCCTTTAAAACATAGGTTAGAATTTATCGGGAGTAAAAATGGTGTTGATTATTATGACGACTCGATTTCTACAACCGTAGAATCAACAATTAGTGCTATAAAAAGTATTGAAAATATATCTACAATAATTATTGGAGGTATGGATAGGGGGATTAACTACGATCCCTTAGTTGATTTTTTATTAGAAGGTAAAGTTACTAATATAATTTTGATGTATGAGTCAGGTAAAAAGATATATCAGAAACTAATGGAAAGGCCCTCCATACCGGAGGATTTAAATATAGTTCTAGATAAAGATTTATATGCAGCAACAGAAAGGGCCCAAAAGCTTACATTGGCTGGAGAGGCCTGTATACTTTCTCCCGCATCCGCTAGTTATGATGACTTTAAGAATTTTGAAGAGCGAGGCCGGGTATTTAAAGAATTAATATTTAAACTAGTAGACTATAAACAATAGGAAGAAGGGAGTTTATATATGAGAATTGGTGGCGGAATTGTTAAGCCTTATAATAATCCTGAGGAGTGGTTAGTGCAGGTGAAAGACTTAAATTACAGTACAGTTTTATCTCCAGTAGCCTATGATACACCCCAGGATGTGAAAAATGATTATCTTAAATGTATTAAGGACAATGATTTAACCATAGGTGAAGTTGGCATATGGAGAAGTCCTATATCTGCTGATGATAAAGTAAGAAATGAAGCCATGGAATATTGTAAAAACCAGCTAGCTCTAGCTGATGAGATAGGAGCTAATTGTTGCGTAAACGTAGCTGGAGCTCAAGGAGAGGTATGGGATGGTTTTTATAAGGAAAATTACCATGATGATACCTATGATCTAATTGTAGATACTGTACGAGAGATAATTGATAGCGTAAAACCTAAAAACACCTTTTATACTTTAGAGCCTATGCCTTGGATGGTTCCAGATTCCCCTGATTCTTATCTTAAATTAATAAAAGATATTGACCGTCCAGCCTTTGCAGTTCATATGGATTATACAAATATGATTAATAATCCTAAGCGATATGTTTATAGGGATGAATTTATAAAAGAATGTTTTGATAAACTAGGCCCATATATTAAAAGTGTTCATATAAAGGATTGTTATATGAAGCATGCTTACTCATGTGTTATTGAAGAAACAATGCCAGGGAAAGGCACTATAGACTTTGTTAATGTTTTAAGATTATGTGAAAACCTGGGCAGAGATATGACGGTTTTCGTTGAACATTTAACAAGGCATGAAGAGTATAAAGAGGCAGTGACTTATGTAAGAAATTTAGCAGAAGAAAACAATATAGAGATAATATAAAAAAAGAAGAGAAATAATTCTTAGCAATTATTTCTCTTTTTTTTTATGCATTTTCAGTTTTATTAGAATAGTAAATACCTAAGGATACAAGTATCAAACCTATAAAGATATATATAGACATTGTTTCGCCAGGTACAAGAAGGGCAGATGTAAAGGCTCCGATTATTGGTATAGTGAACTTAAATATAGTAACCTCACTAGCTTTAACGTGCCTAAGTATCTGATACCATAAAGTAAATGCTACTGCAGATATTAATACTAGACTTATGAAAAGGGCAAGTGAATAGAAGTTTGGAAAAGTAATTAATTTACCATAAGTAAATAGACCTATAATAAGAAGTAGTCCACCACCAATTGTCATCTGCCAACCATTTAAAAGAACAGGATTATTATCCTTACCCATTTTTTTAGCTATAATTGTACCTATACCACTAAAGAAACCACTAATAAGGAGATAGCCTTCTCCTGTAAAGCTAAAACTAAGTAAGTCAGATGTAGTCCCTAGGCTATTTATATTAATAACAATCATACCAGTAATTCCAAGAAACAAGGCTAAACTTTTTCTAAAAGTAAGCCTTTCATCTTTAAGTAAAAAGTGTGCCAGTATTATTACAAAGAAGATGCTACTTTGTGATAGAACTGAGGATTTAACTCCAGTAGTATTGGAAGTTCCTATAAAAAAGAAAGCATACAACAATGTTGTTTGAAAAAGACCTAGTATAGATATATCTCTAAAAAGTTTAAGAGAAGTAATCTTTGCTGGCTTCTTATATAGAATAAAGTAGTATATAAGAACCAAAACACCTGCTGCAAAAAAACGCATGCCTGCTAAAGTTAACTTGGCATTATTATCAACCATATCTAATTCTAGATATAATAATTTTAAAATGGGAAAAACAAGAGCCCATAACAGACAGCAAAATAAAGCTAATAAAATACTTGTACTTCTTTTCATGAAATTCCTCCTAAGTATAATGATGCTTTTAATTATAGCACATTTAGGAGACTTATATTCTGTAAAGAATATCATTTTCTATAGTAGTATAAAACAAATTCTCAACTTCCTTCGCTTGCTTAGTAATACCTAGTATCCACATCAGTTTACATACCACAGCCTCTGTAATCATATCATAGGCTTCTAAGATATTAATATCCTTTTTAAGATTGTGTCCAACCTTATATACGGTCATATTACTGCCTTCGTTTGGAACTTGAGTTGTCATAACAATAATTTTACCCTTGTCATTCCATTTTTTAATAATATCATAATAATTGTAATTTGGCTTTGAAGGGATACCACCGACTCCGTAGCTTTCTATAATTATAGCGTCATTCTTGCTAAGCATATAATCAAGTAACTCTTCATTGCTAGTAGGTATAAGTTTGAATATACCAATCTTAGAATTAAGCCTAGTATAAAAAGTTGGTGAAGGCTCTTTGCTTTGTCTTATAAATTGTATAATTCGATCTCCTTGTATAATTCCCAGGTAAGGGAAATTAATACTTGAAAATGCTTGTAAACTTTTTGAGTGGGTTTTTCTTGCCCTGGTACCTAGTATTATTTTACCATTAAAGACAATTTGGACCCCCCTAGCTTCATCAGAGCAACCGTATAAAAAACTATCATATAGATTGGGTTTAGCATCTGTAAAGTCCTTATTAATGGGTCTTTGCGCACCAGTGATAACAATAGGTTTTGGAGACTTTTGTATCATATAAGATAAGGCAGCAGCTGTATAAGCCATTGTATCAGTACCATGTAATATAATAAATCCATCGTAATTATCATAATTTTTCTTAATAGTTTCAACAAGACCTATCCATATTTCTACTGATATATTGGTAGAATCAATATTGCAAACCTGTAAGGTATCTATCTGGCACAAGGATGATATCTCAGGTAGATAATTAAGAATTTCATTGAGGGATATCTGAGGTGCAAGTCCATCAGAAGTATTTATTGATGCAATTGTTCCCCCAGTACCAATTAACAAAATTCTTTTCATATTCACACAAACCTTTCAAAAGTGTTTATATTAGCAAGTAAAATTCCTTATGAAAACTTAGTATATGCACTTTTATAAGAATATATGTTGAAATCTTATAAATCTATGCTATAATAAAACACGTGAAATTTTTGAATCACTTTAAAAGATAATAAGGTAATTTGACCTACAAGGAGAAAATATGGACGCGTATAATAATGATGAATATTTATATGAAGATGAAATTGATTTAAGAGAACTTATTTTAGTTCTTTGGGATAAGAAAATTAAGATTATTGTTTTTGCTATAATAGTTGCTATTATTACTGCATTGATTAGCATTTTTGCTTTAACCCCTGTATACCATTCACAAATGAAAATAGTTATGAACATGCCAGATTCTTATAATACTAAGTATGGTGATTATGCTTTACCTATTACAACTAATCAAGAATACATTAATCTATTAACCAGTAACGATGTGTTAGTGGGAACTATTAAAGATATGGGATATGATGAGGAAGAGGTTACGGTTGCAGGCCTTAGGAAGAGAATTTCTATTAAAATAGATAAGGATAAAGCTTCGCAGAATGTTTATGATGTTGAGGTATCATCTAGTGATCCAGAGGATGCTAGGAGGCTGGCTGAAACACTATATAGAAATTATATTCAATTTGTTAATGTAATTACTATAGAGGGAGCTTTAGATTCCTATATTAATAGATATAATATACAACTAGAAAACCAAAGAATTTCATTAGAAACCCATTTAAATCTTTTAGAGAAGAATGAAGAATTGTTAGCTGAGACACCTGCAACAATTAATCAAAAAGCGGCTCTAGAAGAAGTGGAAAATCAGGGTTCAATTAATGATTTCCTAGTTCTTGAGAGGATAATTAATCCAAACTACACAAAGATAGAAAGTGATATAGTTGAGAACAGACAGTCTATTAATAGCCTAGAGAACTCTATAGAAATTAATAAAGAGAAACTAGAAGAGCTATATTTAATAAGAGACTTAATAGCTAATTATTTTGAAAATGATTCCTACGAGGAATTATCTTCTAATATTGTAGAAATTACAGCCGGTAGTATTACCATGCCATCATCACCTATTGCTCCAAGTCAGAAAACAAGCCCAAGTAACACAAAGAATGTAATTATTGCTACAGTTTTAGCAGGTATGGTTGCTGTGATTGTAGTCCTATTCCAGTGGTGGTGGAATGACGTAGAGTATGAGTAGACAATATAATAGAAATTAGCAATAAGCTTGGTCTTAATTTGGATCAAGCTTATTTTTGATTATTGCAAAAAAATGTTCTGATATGCTAATATGGTAAAGTGCTAATATAGCAAATTACCAAGGAGGAGATTTATATGAAAAAAATTACTGGTTTATTATTAATGATTTTAATGATTGCTTTAACTGCATGTGGTAAGAATGATGGAGATCAAGCTGGAACTGACGAATCTTTGAACTACATATTGGAAAGAAAACAATTTATAGTAGGTCTTGATGATTCTTTTCCACCAATGGGCTTTAGAGATGAGGACAATAATATAGTTGGATTTGATATTGACTTAGCAGAAGCTGTAGCAGAAAAACTAGAGCTTGAGTTGGTTTTACAACCTGTTGACTGGACCGCTAAAGAGCAAGAACTTAATACAAAGAACATTGACTGTATATGGAATGGTTTTTCTATTAATGAAGAAAGACTTGAGCAAGTAACAATGTCTAAACCTTATCTAGGGAATACTATTTCACTGGTAGTAGAAAAAGATAGTGCTATAGTGACCTTGGATGATATGGCTGGAAAGAGATTAGCTGTACAAAGTGGTTCCTCTGCTGAAGATGCTCTGAATTTAGATGAGAATAAAGAGTTAAAAGATTCATTAGGAGCAATTAATGGTTTTGCTACATATGAGATAGCCTTATTGGATCTTGAAACAGGCAATTCAGATGCTGTTTTAATGGATTCAGTAGCTGCAAATTATATGATAAATGAAGCTAAAAAGGACTTTATTATCTTAGATGAATCTTTAGTTGCAGAAGAATATGCTATTGGTTTTCGCAAAGGTGATTTAGAACTATGCAAGGCTGTAGAAGATGCCTTATCTGAGCTTAAGGAAGAGGGAGTAATAGAAGACATCTCCACAAAATGGTTTGGTTCAGATGTTACATTAATTGAATAATTACTTAATTGGAGGTCTTTTATGAATATTGTAATAGATAACGTTCCCTTGGACTCTTTGATACCAAATATGTTAACTGCAAGTGTATGGGTTATAAGAATATTTTTCTTTACAGTTATCTTTTCCATTCCATTGGGCTTCCTTGTAGCTTTAGCAAGACGGAGTAGATTTAAGATTATCAGTTTTCCAACAAGGATTTATCAATTGATATTTAGGGGAACTCCTCTTATGTTGCAGTTATTTTTCTTTATGTATGGGCCTTACTATATATTTGGATATAGTTTCAGCAGGTTTACAGCATGTATGTTGGCCTTCATATTAAATTATGCAGCCTATTTTGGAGAGGTTTTCCGTGGCGGAATAGATTCAATCCCTAAGGGGCAGTATGAAGCGGCTAAAGTACTAGGATATACAAAGCTTCAGACTTTTATTAGAGTTATATTGCCGCAAGTTGTAAAGAATGTTATTCCAGCTACTGGTAATGAGCTAATGACTTTAGTAAAGGATACAGCCCTTGCTCAAGTTATTTCTATTCCAGAGCTATACAACACAGCTAGTAGAGCTGGGTCTAAATATTTTTCTACAGTACCAATTATTGTTGCAGCAGTTTTTTATCTACTAATGAATACTGTAGTTGAATTTGCATTTAAATATATTGAGAAGAAATTTGAATATTATAAGAATTAAACTAGGGAGGTTTTAATATGCTATTAAGTGCACATAATTTATGGAAGCAATTTGAAGAAGATATAGTAGTGCTTAAGGGTATTTCCCTAGAAGTTAAAGAAGGGGAGGTGGTTGCTATTATTGGGCCTTCAGGCTCAGGAAAATCCACCTTACTTCGCTGTTTAACTCAGTTAGAGAAAGTGGACCAGGGTAGGGTTGAGATATGTGGTAAATTAATGGTTGAAGAAACAGTTGAAAACAAGGCGAAATATAGTAATAGTAAGCTTTTACACGAGATTGCTTTAGATACAGGTTTAGTTTTTCAAAGTTTTAACCTTTTTCCGCATTTTTCTGTGCTAAAGAATATAGTTGATCCTCAGGTTAAGGTTCTTGGTATGGAGAAAGATAAGGCTGAAAGAAAGGCTATAGATCTACTTGATAAGATGAATCTTGCCGGTAAGGCAAAGGCTTATCCGGGTGAAATTTCTGGAGGGCAACAACAGAGGGTTGCAATTGCTAGAGCCCTGGCATTAAATCCAAGGATATTATTCTTTGATGAACCTACTTCAGCTTTGGACCCAGAACTTACAGGTGAAATTCTTAAGGTAATCCATTCATTGGCTCAGGAGAATATGACCATGGTTATAGTTACCCATGAGATGGCATTTGCAAAAGAAGTGGCTGATAGGGTTATTTTTATGGATGATGGAAATATTGTAGAAGAAGGAAGCCCAGATGAGGTCTTTTCCAATACAAGTAAGGTGAGAACCAAGGAATTCCTTAAGCGTTTTAATAATATTTAAAATATATGAGATAAAAGAAGAACAATTGGCAAGGTGTAAAGTGTGTGTTATTAGGCTTTTTAAAATAATCCTTGCATTAAAAGGTTTTCTTTGATATAATAAAAATTAGCAAAATGATAAGATTAACTTTAAGGGAGTGGACGCAAGTCCACTCTTATCTTATGTATAACCAATTATTGTAAGTGGAGAAAGTAGGGATCAAAATGTCAAAGAGAAAATCTTATGAAAAAAGGACAGAAGAATTATTGGAACCTATGTTGAAAGAGCATAATTATGACCTATATGATGTTGAATACATTAAGGAGGCCAACAACTGGTATCTCCGGGTATATATTGACAAAGAAGGTGGTGTCAATATAAATGATTGTGAGGCTGTTAGTAGGTTTTTAAGTGATGAGCTTGATAAAAACGACTTTATTGATGATTCCTATATATTGGAGGTTAGTTCGCCAGGATTAGGGAGAAAACTAAGTAAAGATAAACATTTTGAAAAAAGCATTGGGGAAGAAATAGAAGTTAAGCTTTATAAAGCTATTGATAATAAGAAGGAATGGGTAGGAATCCTTTTAGATTTTGATAAGGATAATATATCTATTGAACTAGAAGATGAAAGTAAGATGGTTTTATCAAGAGAAAGTGTTGCTAATGTAAGATTGACAATTAATTTTTAATTTAATTTGTATTTAAGAGGAGGATAATAAAAAGAAATGGATAAAGGCAAAGAACTGATCGAAGCTTTGAATCAGATAGAGAAAGAGAAGAATATCAGTAAAGAAGTTTTGCTAGAAGCTCTTGAGGGTTCATTGTTGGCTGCATGCAGAGATCATTTTGGTAGAGCTGATAATATAAAAGTAGACATTAATGAAGAGACAGGTGAAGTCCTTGTATATGCAATGAAAACCATTGTAGAAACAGTTGAAGAACCTACTATTGAAATCAGCGTAGAACAAGCTCGCTTGATAGATAAAAACAAGGTGATAGATGATATTGTCAACGTAGAGGTAACACCAAAGAATTTTGGAAGAATAGCAGCCCAAAAGGCAAAACAAGTTGTAGTACAAAAGATTCGTGAAGAAGAGCGAAGAGTTCTATATGAACAGTATAAAGGTAAAGAAAGAGATATTGTAACTGGTATTGTTCAACGTTATGTAGGTAATAATGTAAGCATTAACCTGGGTAAGGTGGACGCTCTTTTAATGGAGAATGAACAGATAAAAGGAGAATACTTTCGTCCTAATGACCGTATAAAGTTATATGTTTTAGAAGTAAAAGACACAACTAGGGGGCCAAGAATAATAGTTTCTAGGACACATCCAGAACTAGTGAAAAGACTTTTTGAATCTGAAGTTACGGAAATTCAAGATGGTACAGTTGAATTCAAAGCTATAGCTAGAGAAGCAGGTTCAAGAACTAAGATAGCAGTATGGAGTAACAATCCAGATGTTGATGCAGTAGGTGCATGTGTCGGCTTAAACGGAGCAAGAGTTAATGCGATTGTTAATGAACTTCAGAACGAGAAAATAGATATTATTCACTGGAGTGAAGATTCAGAAGAATTAATTAGTAATGCACTAAGTCCATCTAAGGTAGTATCAGTTGAAATATTAGATGAAGAAGAAAAGAGTGCAGTAGTAGTTGTTCCAGATTATCAACTTTCCCTAGCAATTGGTAGGGAAGGGCAGAATGCTAGACTTGCAGCAAAGCTAACTGGATATAAAATAGATATTAAAAGCGAAAGTCAAGTCTATGGAGATTAGTGGTAAAGGAGCTGGTCATGTTTAATGAGTTTAGAAAAAAAGCTTTTAGGCCTAGTTGGAATTGCCACAAAATCAGGAAATCTTGTCAGTGGTGAATTTCAAACAGAAAAAACGGTTAAAAATCAAGAGGCATTCTTAGTAATAGTAGCAGAAGATGCATCGGATAATACCAAGAAAAAGTTTACAAATATGTGTACTTACTATAAAGTGCCGGTTTACTTTTTTGGTGACAAGTCCCAGCTAGGCCAAGCAATGGGTAAGGAGTCTAGAGCCTCCTTGGCCTTAATAGACAAAGGTTTGGCAGACACAATTGAGGAGCAACTAAAAATGATATAGTTATATAAACGGAGGTAGTAAGTATGGCAAAAAAATATAGAATATTTGAATTAAAAGATCAGATAAATAAAGAAGGAAAAAAAGATATAAAGAGTAAGGATATAGTGGATTTTTTAGATACTAATATGGGTATTCAAAAAACCCACAGTAGTAATCTTGAAGAAAAGGAAGTTCAGGCAATTAGGAAACATTTCTTACCTTCAAAACCATCACAAACTCCTAGTAAAAACCCTACTAATCAAAGAAGTTCAAATACAAAAACTCATAACAATAGAAATGCTACAAAAAATAGGCAGACAGGAAACAAACAAATGAATAATAGACAAACAGGAAATAAACAAACAGGAAATAA
>CAYOAJ010000015.1:0-1536 GCA_964401895.1 uncultured Herbinix sp. | reverse complement strand
AAAAACAACCTAAATGGCAAGAATAAAAGAGACAGGACAAATATAGGCAAGAACTATAAGAAGAAAAATAAAAGTAAATATAGCAAAAAAGATAAAGAGGTTGAAAAACTGCCACCAAAGAAAGGGCAATTTATTAAGCCTAAACCAGTAGAGAAGAAGGAAGAGGTTAAGACAATAGAAATTCCAGAAGTGTTGTCAATTAGGGAATTGGCTGAAAAGTTAAAAATAAGCCCAGCAAACCTTGTTAAAAAATTATTTTTAGAGGGTCAGGTAGTTACTATAAATCATGAAATTACATTTGAAGAGGCTGAGATTATAGCTATCCAGTATGATGTTATAGCGGAAAAAGAAGTTATAGTGGATGAAGTTGAAGAAATCTTGAAAGAAGAAGAGGATGAGCCAGCTACTCTTGTAAAACGTCCTCCTGTTGTATGTGTTATGGGTCACGTAGACCATGGAAAAACTTCCTTACTAGATGCTGTTAGGGAAACAAATGTTATATCAGGGGAAGCCGGTGGAATAACTCAACATATTGGTGCTTATGAAGTGGAAACAGGTGGACAGAAGATTACCTTCCTTGATACCCCAGGGCATGAGGCCTTTACTTCCATGCGTATGAGAGGGGCACGGGCAACTGATATAGCAATCTTAGTTGTAGCTGCTGATGATGGAATAATGCCACAGACTATAGAAGCAATCAGTCATGCAAAGGCGGCAGACGTTGACATAATTGTAGCTATTAATAAAATAGATAAACCAAGCGCAAACGTAGAGAGAGTAAAACAAGAACTTACAGAGCATCAATTGGTAGCTGAAGATTGGGGTGGAGACACAGTAATTGTTCCGGTTTCAGCCCATACAAAAGAAGGAATTGATGAACTTTTAGAAATGATTCTATTAACTGCAGAAATGGCTGAATTAAAGGCAAATCCTGATCGTAATGCCAGAGGTATTGTAATAGAGGCAGAACTTGATAAGGGAAGAGGCCCTGTAGCTACTATTTTAGTTCAAAAGGGAACTTTAAAAGTTGGAGATAGCCTAGCGGTAGGTGCTACCCATGGTAAAGTACGTGCAATGATAGATGACAAGGGAAATAAAGTAGAGTCTGCAAAGCCGTCAAAGGCAGTGGAGATATTAGGTTTGAATGAGGTTCCTGATGTTGGTGAAATCTTTGTTGCAACTGATAGTGACAAAGAAGCAAGGCGTATATGTGAAGCGTATATTAACCAAAACAAAGAAAAGTTAATGTCAGAAACAAAATCTAGACTTACATTAGACGGATTATTCTCACAGATTCAAGCAGGTGAGATTAAAGAACTAAATATAATTGTTAAAGCAGATGTTCAAGGTTCTGTAGAAGCTATGAAACAAAGTTTAGAGAAATTAAGTAATGATGAAGTTGCAGTTAAAGTAATTCATGGTGGCGTAGGTGCCATTAATGAATCCGACGTAATCCTTGCTTCAACTTCTAATGCAATAATAATTGGATTTAATGTTAGGCCTGATAATGTGGCAAAAGGTATTGCTGACAAAGAA
>CAYOAJ010000014.1:12405-18260 GCA_964401895.1 uncultured Herbinix sp. | reverse complement strand
ATGAAGTTCAGAACAAGCTACGGACAGAATGCATTAAAGCATTCCATTGAAGTATCTATACTGTCTGGTCTACTAGCTTCAGAAATTGGAGTGGATGTAAAACTTGCAAAACGTGCAGGATTATTACACGATATAGGTAAATCCGTTGATCATGAGATTGAAGGCACTCATATACAAATAGGTGCAGATCTATGTAGGAGATACAAGGAGAGTCCAATAATTGTTAATGCCGTTGAGTCTCATCACGACGATGTTGAGCCTCAAACATTAATTGCATGTATTGTTCAAGCTGCAGATACAATTTCCGCAGCAAGGCCTGGTGCAAGAAGAGAAACATTAGAATCATATACCAACAGACTTAAACAACTAGAAGATATTACCAATAGCTTTAAAGGGGTTGAAAAGTCATATGCTATTCAAGCCGGGAGGGAAGTTAGAGTTATGGTTGTACCAGATCAAGTAACAGATGACGATATGGTATTACTAGCTCGCGACATATCTAAGAGGATAGAAGATGATTTAGATTATCCAGGACAGATTAAAGTAAATGTAATCAGAGAGTCAAGAGCTACTGATTATGCAAAATAATTAAATTTAATTCTTTATTATTTAAGAAGTTAATAACATAAAAGGTTGGAATATACTAAAATATATTCCAACCTTTTGTTTTATTATTTTATATTTTTGTGCAAATCCAACAATGATTCCTTGTGCGGCGGACATATGAACCCCTGTGATAATATTATTTTGTGTTTTTATTAATAATTGTGTTGCATTTAACACTGTAATGTATTAAAATAGTCAATAATTTGATTCATAAACAAAAAACAAGGAAGGTGCAAAATGTCATTATCATTATCAAAAAAGGCTACTGCGGTTAAACCGTCATCAACATTAGCCATAACTGCTAAGGCAAAAGAGCTTAAAGCAGAAGGAATAGATGTAGTAGGATTTGGAGCTGGAGAACCTGATTTTAATACACCAGCTAATATATGTGATGCAGCAATTAATGCTATTAACGAAGGCTTTACTAAATATACACCAGCCAGTGGAACCTTAGAATTAAAGAAAGCTATAAGTGATAAGTTTAAGAATTTTAACGGTTTAAACTATGGAACAGATCAAGTCGTTGTTAGCAATGGCGGAAAACATTCATTGACAAATATATTTTCTGCAATATTAAACCCTGGGGATGAGGTTATAATACCTGTACCATATTGGTTAAGTTATCCTGAGATTGTTAAGTTGGCAGACGGAGTTCCTGTATTTGTTCATGGAAGTAAGGAACAAGGTTATAAGGTTACTGCACAGCAAATCGAAGATGCATGTACAGACAAGACAAAAGCTCTTATATTGAATTCACCAAGTAATCCAACTGGAATGATTTATTCCAAGGAAGAGCTAGAAGCAATAGCAAAGGTTGCAGTGGAAAAAGATTTTTATGTTGTTTCTGATGAGATATATGAGAATTTAATCTATGATGAAGATACTGAACCTATTAGTATTGCTTCATTAAATGATGATATATATAAAAGAACAATTACTTGTAACGGACTTTCTAAAGGTTATTCAATGACTGGTTGGAGAATTGGTTATACAGGTTCATCAAAAGAAATTGCTAAACTTATGAGCAGTGTTCAAAGTCATCAGACTTCTAATCCTAATTCAATTGCTCAAAAAGCAGCATATGAAGCCCTTACTGGGCCTCAAGATCATCAAGATATTATGATGACTAAATTCAGAGAGAGAAGAGAGTATATGTATGATAGGTTATCATCCATGAAATACATCTCATGTCTAAAGCCAGACGGTGCCTTCTATATGTTTATTGATGTTCATGAAACATTTGATAAAAAATACAAGGGTGAAAATATTAAGGATGTAAGCCAACTAGCGAAAATATTAATAGAGGATTTTAATGTAGCTGTTATTCCATGTACTGACTTTGGAGCACCAGAACATATTAGGTTGTCTTATGCCATCTCCATAGAGCAAATAGAAAAAGGCCTTGATAGAATTGAAAACTTCTTAAATGAAATAGAATAAATTCCTTAAGGTATATGTATAGGTAGTGCTTTTGTAAAAAAGTACTACCTATTGTTATATGATTATGATAAAATAAATTGTAATAAAATAATTAATAAAAAGGATGGGTTGGATATGGCTTTATTTGGATTTATTGGTGCTGGTAATATGGGTTATGCCTTACTTAGTGCTTGTGTTAGACAATTTGGCGAGGATGAAGTAATCTACTATGATGCATCTGAAGTGCAAAGAGATTACGTTTTTAAGGAGACAGGTGTAGAACCTTCTGAAAATAATATTGCAGTTGCACAAGGATGTAAATATCTTGTTCTAGGAATTAAACCAATTTATTTACCAGGTGTTCTTGAAGAATTATCAGATGTTGTTACAGAGGATCAGGTAATCATCTCCATAGCAGTAGGGATTACTATTGATTCAATTGCTAAGGCTTTTTCTTCAGGGGTACGTATTATCCGAGCTATGCCTAATACACCAGCATTAGTTGCAAAAGGAATGACTGGCATCACCTTTGATAAGGATAAATTTAATAATGAAGAATTAAAAGTAATAGATAAATTCTTTTCAGCCTTTGGTAGATATGAGCTAGTAGAAGAAAGATTAATGGATGCTGTAACATGTGCTAATGGCAGTTCTCCAGCATATGTCTACATCTTCATAGAGGCCTTAGCAGATAGCGTAGTTAGCTTAGGTATCCCAAGGGACCAAGCATATACCCTTGCTGCTCAAACTGTCTATGGGGCCGCCTCAATGGTTCTAGAGACAGGAGAACACCCTGCAAACCTTAAAGATAAGGTATGCTCCCCAGGAGGAACTACAATTGCGGGAGTTAATGCCCTTGAGGAACATGGTTTTCGCAATGCTATAATAAAAGCTACAGAGGCTTGCTATAATAAGGCCGTATCCATAGGCAAAGAAGATAAATGAAAGGAAAGGCAATATGGAGTTTTTCAAAAGAATAAAAAGGGAATTAGCCTATAAAGGTAAACTAATAGATTTTTATAAGGATACTATATTAATTAGTAATGAAACAAGGATGGAATATGATTTTATAGGCCATAAGGGGGCTGCTGCCATGATCCCCATAGATAAAGACGGCAATATAGTCATGGTAAGACAACATAGAAATGCAATAGATGATTTTTCTTTAGAAATCCCCGCTGGGGGATTAGATAAAGGCGAAGACATGCTTGACTGCGCGGTTAGGGAATGCGAAGAGGAGACTGGCTATAAGGCCAATAATGCGAAACACCTTATTGATATATACACAAGTGTTGCATTTTCCAATGAGCAGATATCTATATATTATACAGAAGACTTAGTTAAGACAAAGCAAGATTTAGATGAGAATGAATATGTAAATGTAGAAACATATTCCTTAGAAGAATTAATATCAATGATATATAAAGGGGAGATAATGGATTCTAAAACAATAGCTGGCCTTTTAGCTTACAAGAACCTAAAAGATAAATAATAGACATCTACTAGCTTGTTCTATTTTTATAATATTATCATATGTATTTTATAAGATAATAATGATTTTACATAGCATGAAACGGAGCAAGCATGAAGAATATTAGATATTATATTAACCGTTTGGGAATTATTCGGGTTTCTCTAGTCTTACTATTAATTGGACTTGTACTAGGGGTTTTAATAGCAAACCTCTTTAAGAATTCTTATCTTGAGCAGATACAAGACCTTGAGACAAATGTTTTCACAAGTATTGCAGTTAATAAAATTAATTATTCAGGATTATTTATATTTACCCTTAAGAAAAATCTAAAGGAACTTGCAAGATTTGCCTTGCTGTCCATAACCATTCTTGGGATACCTTATATAATTTATAAGGTCCTAGCATTTGGTTTTTATGCATCTTTCTTTATATCTGTAGTAACAATTAATTATGGATTTAAGGGGATTATATTAATTCTTGCTTATGTTTTCCCCCATGGACTAATTTATCTACCAGTAGTATTGTTAAGCTTATATAAAGGTTTTAATCTATGCAAAACCATATATTATGATAGAAATAATCATTTTGATAATATATTTTCCCTATTAAAAGGATATATAGGAGTTTTTCTATTGCTAGTTTTTGCTATTGCAATTGCTAGTTTTATAGAAGCCTATATAGGAGCGTTTTTCTTAAAGAAAGCATTATCTTTATTCACCTGATAAACATAGTATACCAGGAGGGGTTAGAAGTGGAAAAATACATTAATAATTTTATTGATTATCTTAACAATGTGAAAAAGTCATCTACAAATACGATCTTAGCCTATACTAGGGATTTGAAAAAGCTTCAAGGATTTTTAGACAATGCAAATGTATCTAATGTAAGTCATATAAGCGAAACACTTCTAAATTCTTATATACTACATTTGGAGAAGAAAGGTTTTTCCCCTTCTTCAGTGGCTAGAAATATTGCTTCTATAAAAGCCTTTATGCTTTATCTGCTAAAGAATGGTCATATCTCCTCAGATCCATCTGAAAGGATTAAAGCTCCGAAAGTAGATGCCAAGCCTCCACGTACACTTAACCTTGATCAAATTAACCAGCTTCTTGATATGCCAGACCTTTCTACGAAAAAGGGGATTAGGGATAAGGCTATGCTAGAAATATTATATGCAACTGGTATGAAGGTTAGCGAAATAATAGGAATTAAAGTTTCTGATATAAATTTAAAGTCAAGATTTATATCTTGCGGAAGTAGGAGAGAGCGTAATATACCCTTTGGAAAGACATGCAAAAAAGCAATTGAAGCTTATCTAGAAATTCGCCAGAATGCTTTTAATAAGAATAATCTTGACTACCTCTTTCTGAATTTCTCAGGGAATAAACTGACTAGGCAAGGTTTTTGGAAAATCCTAAAAGAATATTCAGATAAGATGGGGCTTGAAGATATTAGCCCAAATGTAATTAGGCACTCTTTTGCAACTCATATGATTGATAATGGTGCCGACCTAGAAAGTCTTCAAGAATTTCTAGGCCATTCCGATCTTAGTAGCACCCAAAACTACTTACATAAAGAATATAAGAATAGTAGACAAGTTTATCTTGATACCCATCCTAGGGCATAAAAAAATGACCTCCATAAGTTGAGTTTTTATATCTAACTTATGAAGGTCAGTTCAATTTTAAACTCCATCTGCAATTGTATATATAAGTCTCTCAGAAGCATCCCAACCAAGACATGGGTCAGTAATGGATTTACCATAAACGCCCCCACTAACCTTTTGGCTACCTTCTTCTATATAACTTTCTATCATAACACCTTTTATCATATCCCTTAAGTCAGGTGAAATACTTCTGCTATGAAGAACTTCTTTAATAATTCTAGGTTGCTCTGCAAAATTTTTATTAGAATTAGCATGGTTTGCATCTACTATTGTAACCTTATTCTGAAGATCTCTTTCCTCATACATTTCATAAAGTCTCATCAAATCCTCGTAATGATAATTAGGAATTGATTGTCCATGCTTATTAACAGCCCCTCTAAGAATCGTATGAGTATATGGATTACCTGTGGTTTCAACTTCCCATTTCCGATATAAGAAAGTATGGGATGATTGTGCAGCAACTACAGAGTTAAGCATTACTGAAAAATCACCACTGGTAGGATTCTTCATTCCTGCTGGTATATCCATGCCACTTATGGTTAGCCTATGCTGTTGATCTTCAACTGAACGGGCGCCAACTGCTACATAAGAAAGCATATCCTCTACATAAGGCCAGTTGTCTGAATATAACATCTCGTCAGCCGGAGTAAGGCCACTTTCTGCTATAGCCCTAAGATGCATCTTCCTCAT